>JAQTZZ010000014.1 GCA_028687545.1 Candidatus Wallbacteria bacterium | reverse complement strand
CTGACGAGTACCAGACGTCATTTTTATAGCCGCCGCTACTGCCGCCGAACACCCAGATCTTATTGTCAAAGACCAGGCAGGAGTGCCCGTCCCTGGCTGACCAGGCTGCACCGGCAGTCGCCAGTTTCCAGGTTGCTCCATCCATCGAATACCAGACATCGTTTTGATTGGTGCCGTTCCATCCGCCAAGCATCCAGATCCTGTTGTCAAAGACCACGCTGGCATGGGAGCTTCTCGCTGTGAACGGGGCTCCGGCAGTGGCTCTGGTCCAGGCTATGCCGTCTGTAGAAGACCAGACATCGTTTTTATAATGAGAACTGCCTGTGTCGTATCCTGCCAGCAGCCAGATCCTGTCATTGAAAGTCAGAGCAGTGAAGGCTGACCTGGCGCTCCAGGCAGCAGTGCCGGCCTGAACCCAGGTTACACCGTCAGTCGAATTCCAGACATCGTTCAGCGAGCCGAGGCCGTATGTATCCAAGGCTCCGCCCATGACCCACATTTTATTGTCAAAGACCAGGCTGGCATACTGCCCTCTAACACTCCACTGTGCTGTACCGGTAGCCAGGGTCCAGGCTGCCCCGGATGCTGCAGTGTAAATCAGGGTCCTTACTGTATCGGAACTGCCCATCACCGAAGTGATGACTGCAGGACTGGCCCAGCTGGAAAGTGTCTTGCATTCAAGTGTGTAAGCCGTGTTTTCCTGAAGCTCGACCGTGTCCCCGCTGTATTTCCAGTTTATTCCGCCGTCCATGCTCCACTGGGCACCGGCTGTCAAAGCTTCAGCAGGGCTGAGCGTTACTGTCAGCAGATGCATGGGAAGCGGTGCTGCAGTGATCGTGACAGACAGTTCGGCTGTGGCAGTAATGTTCCGCAGCGTCAGGCTGGCCAGCAGTCCGGTTGTCCCTTCAGAGCCAGGTGCGGTAAAGATATTTTCACTGATGGTTCCTCCGCCGCTCTTTTTGGTCCAGGCGATGCTGGTGACTGTTTCTTCGCTGCCATTGGAGAATGTCGCTGTCACAGCAGTATTTCTCAGATTGTACGTCCCGGCAGGGTTAAGGTTGATGGAAGACGGAGAGATCGTGATGCCGGTGAGGGTGCGGGCAGGCAGGCCTGAGAGATACTTGAGTACTCCTGGTCCGTCCATGTAAAACCAGTAGCCGTGTTTCGGGTCCAGTTTGCTGAGGTTGGAAAATGTGATGGCCGGATTGTTCATGAAGGAGCGGAAACCCTCACTGCCGCCGTCCCCTTGACCGCGGTAGAATCCCATGATGTATTTGACCACACCGTCAATGGAGGTCTGGTTGAAAATAGAATCGATCACAGTGCCGGTCTGGATTTCCAGTGTGGGAAGGCTGTTGGATGAGGAAAGCCAGTAGCCGGTCAGGTTCCAGCCCTGCGACACTGTCCATTCCATTGTGTCTGTAATGGCTGTTCCTGTCACTTCCAGCGTGGCTGCCTGATTCATGTAAACCCAGTAGCCGTGATATCCGTCCATTGTCGTCAGAGTTGAGAAGTCCTTGAGGCTTTCGAGATTCATGTAAGTTTTGAAGCCTTCAGTGCCCTCGTCGGCCGGGTTTCTCATGAATCCCATTACATATTTCATAGCTGGCACACTGTTGAAAATGACTTCTATGGACTGGCTCGACGGCTGCATTCCGAAACTGATCAGATTCCAGCCCGGATTGAGAGAAATTTCGGCAGTCTGGGAGAATGACGGGATCTGTAACGCTAAGATTCCCATCAGAGCTACGATTAACGTCAAACTCCCGAGATTTTTCATGATCCACCTGCCTTCTGAAAATTATTTTGAAAATATTATTAAAGAGATGACAATAATGCAAGATTCGATTTGAATTTCAGTACAATAAAAGAAGGGGCGATTGAATCGCCCCTGCAAGATAATGGAAAACAATTTCAACTTCCCTATTTCGCATCAACCGGTGAGATGTAATATCCAAGGAAAATTCCGCGCACCTGGCCGTTTTCGATCGGACCCAGAGTGGATTCATAACTGCCGGGCTTGGTCACGTCCAGCAGCCAGAACTTGGCGATCCCCTTCATTCTCACTTTGTCCCTCTGATAGATGCCGTAAACGCTCTTCGGGGCTTGTGAGGTATTGTCTGGAGAGACACAGGTCAGGGAATTGTCTGCTTTCCTGATGCTCACTATCGGTACCAGCACTATCCGCTGGCTGTCTGTAGCATGGCTGTTCCAGGTGCTGGTGTCTGCCCCTACGTTGAAGGCTACGCCTGTGTTGGTCTGGTCAGGCAGGTTGTAAGGCAGGGTGTCGATAATCGCTCCTGGAGCCAGGAAATACTTGTTGCCGTATTCGATGTTGGTCAGGTATTCGTCCGAGTCGGTAGTCAGCCCGTCGTCGGCATTGTCCAGGTCCAGGGCCCCGTAATTGGTGCGTGCCGTTTTTGAGACTGCAGGTGCAATGGAGCTGGCCATCACATTGTTGAGGATCAGGCGGTAAGCCGGGGTATTGGAGGGATCATGCCCACCCATGAAGCAGACTATCCCGCCCAGGTCAGTGGAATTGATCTTGTATTCTCTGATCATAGCTTTAGCATAGTTTGTGCTGCTGTAAGTGAAATATTCGTAGATGCCGTATTTATATCCTGCAGCGGAATTATTCTTGGCATAGATATTCTGGGTAGAGATCAGGCTTGGAAGCTTGAAAGCATTGGTGCGTCCGAGTGTACCGGAATCAGCAGAAATGGTTGTGACGTGATTCTGGGTCTGCATGATGTCCCTTGGACTTAGTGAATAGGTCGGGTTGTTATTCGTATTGACATCTGTGTGTTTGACCCATTCCCAGACCCAGCCTGAGTATCTGCAGGCGTCGCAGTCGCTGCCTGAACTGCTGCTGCAGCGGTAACAGGCAGAATATTGCTTGGTTGAGTAAGAATTGAAGAACATGCGGGGAATGTACTGGGAGGTGTCTGTGCCGAATGTATCATGATTGTAATCTTCCAGAGCATTGTCGAAGCGGTCAGTGGCCCAGCACATGTTGAAATAATAATGTCCTGCAGAAACCCACTGGGCGATCTTGGCAGGAACCTGGTTGTTCTGGAAATCCTCGTGATGCGTATAAAGCCAGTCGTAATTATTGATTGTGCCGTCGATCACTCCTGCGTCGTGGATCCAGGAGAAAGGAATGCCGGCCTGTTTCAGCACTTTGGCAACGACCTCGCTGTTGCTGTCCTCATTGACAGTATAGGAGAGCTGGTCGGTCGGGATCTTGTCAACCATAGTACCGTAAACCCAGCTGTTTCCAGAATCAATTGAGTTGAGCTTGAAATTTAAAAATCCGCGGATGGTCGTGCTTTTCTTGCCGTTCACGTCCAGGGTGGAAACAACAGGAATTTTTACATAAAGCTTGTTGGCATTGATCCTGGTCTGCAGTCCGTCGCAGGTGGGGCCGTTCATGTTTCCGGTCTTGGTATAAATCGATTTACCCACATAGTAGGTTTCGCCGTTGGGGTTGGAAGCTCCATTGATAATATTGCTGTTGTAAACGCTTGCACCTTCTCCACCCAGGGTCAGAGCGCCATAGTTTCCGGCGCCGTAGGTGCCGTTGGCACCGCTGCCGTATTTCAGAGTGTACTGAATTCCCAGCTCGTAGCCGAATGGATAGGTCCCGGTTTTGTCCTGCAGACCCCAGGGCATCAGGTCTCCGGGTGAATAGACATTGGCTGTGTAAACAGCCACCTGCGGATAATTTGTGACATGCACGATCTGATATGGTCTGCCTTCGCTGCTGTTGTTTGCAGCGAGCCAGTTGGAAAGCGTGGCTGCCTGGGCTGCGGTCAGCGTGATCTTGCTGACGCTTGAGAAGTTCACTGTAGGGCTGGTGGCGCTGGTGGCTGAGAGGATCGCTGCATTGTAATCCACCAGATAGGAACCGCCGTTGTAATCCAGCAGCCAGTCCACAGCGTAATTGTTCTGCAGGCACCAGTAAACAAGTCCGTATGCTTTGATCAAGTCAGCCTGCACGTGGCTGCCGACCTCGGGACAGATCGGGTCATTGGCGTCAGTCGGATTGCAGTCGCCTGTGCTGTCCATTGGGATCAGGATTTTTCTGCCGATGGCGTCCGCCGGTTGTCCCAGCCCCAGTTTGAGCAGGTATTCATATCCCTGGTAGAACTGGAAACTCGAATTTTCAGTCCAGTTGTCTGCCAGGACACCGTCGATGTAAAGTTTCTGTTCTGTAGAGTTATAGGTGGTTCTGCCGTGCGGGATGCCCCATGGCACGAGATCATAGGTATTTTCCTTGATCAGCCTGGCTGAGCCGTCTGCGCAGACTTCGGCCAGTGCCTGTGAATTGAGAGTGACATCAGTGAATCCGAGCACTTTGGCGAAATAAAACGGCACATTCAATTGCGCGTCTATGAAGCAGGTCTCTGTGCCTTTGACTACATTGTAGCTGATCTGGGCCGAGGCAGAGCAGTTGTTGTTTAAGACAGTCCTGACCTCGCTTGAAATCTGGTCTGCCGAAAAACCCTTACCCATGCACTGGGCAGCTGAGAGTGCCGCGAGCTGGGTAGCCTGGTCCAGGCTGGATTTCTGCATATAGCCGTTGCCCACGTCGATCGCCAGGGCAGCCATGCCCATCATTACTACTATGGAGATGGCGGCGAGCACGAGCGAGACGCCCTTTTTCCCGATTTTGTGGTTATACTGCATACTTCCTCCTTACTTATTTTAATATTAACTTATTATAGAGCAAATAGAATACCATATAGATGGTTGCCATGTTTCTCTAAGACCCTGTACTGATTGCTTTGCAAAATGCAAACAAAACCATTGCAATTCGCAAGGATAATGATCAATATGATTAATTAAAAAACATTAAGTCTAGCCGTGGCAATTCGCACTTATGAAATCATTTCTGTTTCAGCTTTCTCCATAATGTGGACTGATCTATTCCCAGGATCTGGGCAGCTTTCTGCTTGTTGCCGTCAGTGTGGCGCAGCACCCGCTCTATATAGCGGCGGTTAAGGTCATCTATAGAAGGCCAGTCCCCATCGATTCCACTGTCACCTGCGATCTGCGGTGTCTCGAACGAAATGTCTTCCACCAGGTCTGAATCTGAGAACAGCACCAGCCGTTCCACAAAATGCCGCAGTTCCCGGACATTTCCCGGCCAGGGGTATCCTGAGAGCTGATCATAGCAGCCAGACGAAAAATGCACGTTTTTATGATACTGATTGTTGAACTGATTCAAAAAAAAATGGGATAATAAAAAGATGTCTTCTTTGCGTTCCCGAAGCGGTGGGATCTCGAAATGCACCACTTTCAGCCTGTAAAACAGATCCTCTCTGAAGCGGTTTTCAGCGACCATTGATTCCAGGTTACGGTTGGTGGCTGCGATCAGGCGCACGTCTGCCTTTTCCTCAGCACCGCCCACAGGGGTGAAAGCCTTGTACTGCACGAAATGCAGGAGATGCACCTGGATCTCAGGCTTCAATTCTCCGATCTCGTCAAGAAACAGAGTGCCTCCTGACGCCTTTCCGATCGCTCCAGGAGTATCGACCTGGGCTCCTGTGAAACTGCCCTTTTTGTAGCCGAACAGTTCCGAATTGACCAGTTGCTCAGGACGGGCAGCCAGGCTGAAGGTGATGAAGGGCTGCTTCCCGCGCAGGCTGTTGAAATGGATCAGGCGTGCCAGCAGATCTTTGCCTGTGCCGGATTCACCTGTCAATAGTATCGTGGTGTCTTCATCGATGATTTGCGCAAGTTTCTGGAATATTCCTTTCACTGCCTGGGATTGAGTGATGAACTGCTCGAAACTGTATGATTTTTTCAGTTCATCCTTGAGCTTCAGGTTTTCGCTCTGCAGATTCCGTTCTTCCAGAAGCCGCCTGACCAGCCTTCTGATTTCAAAGGGCTTGATCGGCTTGGCCAGGTATTCGTCCGCGCCTTCCTTGATGGCATTGATGGCATTGTCGATGGTGGCGTAACCGGTCATCACTACTATGATCGTCTGGCGGTCTGTTTTCCGGATGCTCTTGATCAGGTCGAATCCGTCCATACCCGGCATTCTGAGGTCAGTCAGGATCAGGTCGAACCCTGATCCCATTTTTTCCAGGGCAGCTTCAGCGCTGCCCGCGGTTTCCACTGCATAGCCCTCGCTTTTCAAGCTTTCAGAGATCAAAAACTGTATTTTCTGCTCATCGTCGACCACCAGGATTTTAACCATTTTTAACTACCTCTTTGGGAAATTTAAGCAGGAAGCAGGCGCCCTGCTCTGCCTTGCAGAGAGCGATTTCACCTTCGAATTTGAGCATGATCTGCTCTGAAATGAAAAGGCCCAGCCCGTTTCCCTCGCGTTTGCTGGTGATGAAAGGCTCAAACAGTTTGGCCGTCATTTCTTCCGGTACTCCGGGTCCGTTATCCTGAAAATAGAGCCTGACTGATTGCCCGTCCTCGTCTGACCTGATTGAAAGGGAACCATTGTGATCAGTGGCTTCGGCTGCGTTGAGGATCAGATTCAAAAAAACCTGCTTGATTTCAGCAGGGTTTGCAAGGATCACTGCATCGAGTTTCTGCGGAAGGGTGATGGAGAATTTCTCCAGGCTGCGATTCTGCCTGACGAATTCCACTGTTTCAGAGAGCAATCCCAGCAGATTCACAGGCGATGTAGCATGGCCGGAGCGCGAAAAGTTGAGAATTTCCGCGAGCTTCCCTTCCAGATGTTCGCTCTCGTTCTTGATCAGTTCCAGGTATTTCCTGTTTTCAGGTTTCTGCTCTGATTCCAGGAGCAGGGAAGTGAAGCCTAGAATGGAGGAAAGTGAATTGTTTAGTTCATGGGCGATGGAGGCAGAGAGCCTGCCCAGGGATTCCAGGCGCTGGCGGGCGATATTGCGCTTTTCGTATTCCAGGAGCTGGCTGTGCGCTGAATAGAACTTGTTCAGGATCAGATAGATGAATGAGAGGAGCAGGCCGATCAACACCACGAAAAAGAAGGAAAAGAAACGTTTGAGTTCCAGGGAGAGATTGGTGTTGCTGAGTATGATGGTGGTTTTGCCCTGAAAGCTGTTGATCAAAAACAGGCCCATTCCAGTGAAAGGGATGGCAATGAAGATCAGGAATGAAAAGAAATAGTTCAGAGACAGTTTGATGCGCTCCCTGGGGAAAAAAAGCAGATAACCGAGCATCAGCAGAAAAACGACCGGGAAAAAAGTGAAAAGAGGGTTTGCAAGCAGGGTTTCAAGCGGTTTAGATTCTGTGATGATCAGAAAGATACTGAAGCACTGATAAAAGATCATGTAAATGTTCAGAAACTGGAACTCCACATTCAGGTCGTCTTTGAGTGAGAGCAGAAACTGGATTGAGGTGAGCATCAGCACGCTGAAAATCGTGCTGTAGAGGAAATAAAAACGTTCGGGGAATGTTGAGGAAATAGCGAGCAGAAGCAGAAAACTGAGGTGAAACAGCAGAAAGATCCCGCAGAGGGCGGCTCTGGATTTTCCGGGAACTGCTATCAGATCCAGCAGGAACAGGGAGAACAACAGGCAATACAATCCGCCTGAGAAGGGTGCGAGAAAGGCACTGGAAGTTCCCAGAAACAGATAGAACGAGCAGAAAGCCAGGCAGAAGAAGAAAAGCGGGAGCCGCCTATTGAACTTTGACATAAGAGGAAGACTGGAGGTTGAAAAACTGCTCAGTTGTGATCACAGGAAAGGGAAGATATGGCTCGTACTGATAAGAAATGACAATTGTACAGAACACTTCCTGGGTGGGATTGGTGAAATAGACTTTGCCGTCAGTTGAGGTGGAATAAGTCACTGCAGTGCCGTTCACATCCTTGTAACTGATCGTGATGTTGTTGGCCGCCACTGTGAAACCTGTGACTGAAGCATTGATGATGGAAGTAAGCGTGGTGGGGCTGTCGCGCAGTGCCGCCGCCTTGCCCGCCTCTGACACTGCGTAATTCAAGGTGAGCTTGTAATTGAAAAGCTGGCCGAATTCCACGATGCCGAATATCACCATCAGGATCATCGGCAGCACAAGTGCCGCTTCGACGACGCTCTGTCCCTTTTTTTTCATAATTTCCCCCAGAATAGTTGAGCGATTCCCGCCAGTCCGTAAAAGACACCATAGGGAATGCCCTCTGATTTTTCAAGCTTTTCAGCTTTTTTAGCCAGAAATTCCTTGTTCGCGATCGATTGCAGCTTCTGATGCAGGTTGGCGAAACCGCCGTGCCGCATGATTGTATACAGAGAACCGAAGAATCCCAGAGCAGATCCAACCAGGAAGATGAAAATCACTCCCTGAACTCCGCTGAACGCTCCGCAGGCCATCAGGAGTTTGAGATCCCCTGCTCCCACTCCATGGAGCAGAAAGGGAAGAACGAGCAGGCAGAAACCCAGACCGAGCCCCAGCATGCCGTCTTTCAGAGAAGGGATGCCGCCAGCAATCAGCCGCCAGATCATTCCGCAGAACATGGCCGGGAATGTGACCCAATTATAAATTCTCCGATATTTCAGGTCTGACCAGATGCAGATAAGGATTGCGCAGATGTAAATCGTCATACCGAAATAATTTAGAGCAATCTCCGTGCCTGACATGAAAACTCCGATTTTAGGCTTTATTTACAAATTGTATCTCAAATTACGATAAATTGCATTGCAAAATGCAAGGGAGGTTCGAGGACCGAGGCACGAGGTGCGAGGCTAAAGATTTTAATCAAATGTCTCTTCTGGTTCTCCGAGCCCCGAACCTCGTACCCCGAACCATATAGCAGTTAAATTAATAATCTGCTTCACTACAATTCGTATCTTACTACAAGCTTTACATTCCGTTTCCAGATTTTGTTGAAGTAGAACCAGTTGTCATAGTCACGGTCAGAGAGTGGCTTGAAATTGACGACAATTCCATGGGCGGTTTTGTCCATCCAGTAAGGAACAATGTCGTCCAGCGGTGAAATCTTGACCCATTCTTTGGCTGAGCCGTATCCATAAGTAGCCACAGTGGCCTCGGAAAGTCTGCCGAAGGTGTCGAGGTCATAGAAATTGTGAATTTCGGTGGTGGAAAGGAAGCCGACAGACATCCCTCCTTCCTCTTCCTTGCCGCAATGGATATTTATCCTGTCGATCTTGAGATAGGAGTCTACGATGTTGATCGGATAGGGAAGTGCTGAGAGGTCGAAGGTCAGGTACAACCGGTACCAGGTAGAATAAGAGCGGATGGAATTGAAGTAGCTGGCAGGGTAATAATCATAGAATCCCGGCCCGACAGTGGAATAGCCGTAAAATACGGAGGCGTTTTCGTGGCTGCCCAGGACCCCCACCGTGAAAGGCTCCACACTGCTGTAATCGTAAAACCAGTTGGTCATCGGATGATGGAAAGGGTTGCTGTTGTATGCTCTTTTAGCAGTGTACTGCGTGGCTGTGAGGGCTGAAAACTCGATCTGCCCGATGCTTGGAGTGCCCGATCCTGCGCGGCCGCTGCGGCTTGCATAAGACTCCAGTATCCTTTCGTTGTCAGTATTCGTGTTTTTCTGCATGAAATCGCTCACCCTGACTTTTTCCAACAGCTGCGAGATCAGGGCCAGCACATAATTGCTCCTGATCCCGCCGACTTCATTTAATAGTTCTGAAGCCTGGAAAGAGCCTTCGTCGATCTTGGCCGAGTATTTTGCGAGCAGCACTTCATACTGTTTTTTTCCGAAAAAGGTGATGCCGGTTCCTGCAGCTGCAGCCTCGTAAACCAGCAACAGAACAAGAATCACTGTGAGTGTAGATTTTACCATGACTTATTCCTCCCCTGGGACTGCTGTTTTTTCACGGATCTTATTGATATCGCCAAGCCGCTGGCCGAACTCACGGCAGAGTTTCAAAAGCGACGGATCCTGGCTGTATTTCTGGACAAACTGCTGGACATCCTCATCATGGTCGGAAATCATGTTGAGTTCCATTTCCATTTTAAGTGATTCGTACATCTGAGGTTCCAGTTCAGTGCCTGCGTATTTCCGCAGATCCGCAGCTTTCTCCTCCAGATAGTCGTATGACAGGTATTCACTCCTGCCGGCCTGGGTCATGGTCAGGAGCAGGAATTCATCCCAATAGGTGTCCCTGGCGAAGCGCAGATGCCTGTAATTGTCCATTTCCCAGGTTGTGGGAAGCGGGCCTGTGATCAGCGTGGGAATCCAGATGCTGAGTCCTCTGGCTTTGTCCACATTGACGTCCGAGGAGTCTGAACTTATATAATTGGACTTGACAAGCCGGGAGACTTTGGCTTTGCCGCTGCAGGTAGTGGAGACTGCTCCGGGAATTTTGTAATATTCCATCTGCGAGGGGCAGGCGGTGTGGTGGACTGTAGGATAGAGCCTGAATGAATAACCGGTGCCGCCTGCATTGGTGAAGATCCAGGATCCTTCTCCTCCGGCAGGTTTGATATCCATAATGTTGTTTTTGAAATCCGGATTAGTGCTGATGAAGCTGAAGCTGAAATTGACCGAGGTTTTGTCCCACTGATAAATCGAGAAATTTTTCGGGAAAACCTGAGTGATCATCGCAGGGGAGATCTGGTTTGTTTTATAAGGGTCCCGATAAATATACAGATTGACCAGGTGGGTGTCGGTAAAAGTGGAGACAAGAGTCCCGTCTTTGGTTTCTCCAGTGGCTGTGCCGTCGGTGATCTGATCCCGCACGGCGTTGCAGATATTCTTGACTGCCGGATAAACTGTGGAATAGGTGGCATTGGCAGCGATCTGGTCTGTGAAATCGCAAAGGTCCACATAATAATGGCGGATTTTCGAGTCCCAGGTGTCGCTGATGAAATAGGTGGTGGCAGGAATGATCTGGCCGAAGGCCGTCTTGTCGTAATAAGTATAAAGCGCCAGGCCGAGCTGGCTGACCAGCCCTGCGGTTTCATTGAGATTTTTGGTGGCAAGGCAGGAGAGAGTGCTTGATCCGACTCCGGCTGTTGCATAATACTCATTGAAATATTGTGTGATGGCCTTGGCAAAATCCAGGGGTTTGATACCCATGTTGAAGCAGGGCAGATTGATCAGTTTTTCATAAGGCCAGCCGTTGACATTGATCGGCAGCTCAGAGCCCACAATATAGTCTACCCATGGCTCGAACTGATAGGCGACTTCCAGCATCTGCATCAGGCAGGCATCGAATCCCAGAATGTCCAGTTTCTGGCCGGTCCGTTCCTTGAAAAAAGAGAGTGAATTGTAAATCTCCGTCAGAGTCAGTTCATCCCTGTTGGTGGAGTCTGCGCAGACGCTTCTGACGAGCTGCGTCCTGATCACGTCCGTTTCCTGGGTATCCAGACCCTGGTCGATCCAGCCGTAGCCGTGGTCCCAGAGGATGAGCATATATTTTCGGGCCGGGAAATTGGTAACGCAGTAAGAGATGAAATTATTGAGTTCTGTGCCTGAACCCATGTTGATTTCACCCATGTCCTGGAGCATGGTGGAGCCGATGTTCGCCTCGTCCGAATCGTGCTTGATCAGGAAGCGCCTGGTGTCTGTCCAGTTGCCGTTCGAAGTGTCATAGCCTGTGATCCTGTCCAGCTGCACCACGACCCGCAAGCCCCTGTCTTCGACGAAACCCTTCTCGATCTGATTCATGTTCCTGATCGCATACGGCTCCAGGTTGTTGTCCCCGTCCATCCAGATCATGACCGTCCAGGCGCTCCATTTGGCTACGGTTGTAGTAGAATCGGCACACAGGGCCGGGATTGACGTAAGAATCAGAAGGAACAGCCAAAACCTCATACTTTCTCCCTTCTGATTTAATTATAGCTGCAATCAAGAGTACCGCCAAATGGTGAAGAGGTTTCTGGAATCTCTATTATTTCCTGATCAGGAAAATGAACTTGTCGCGGAACGGCAAAGGATTTGAGAAATGGAAGCCGGGAAATTCCTTCCAATAGAGTTCAAATGGGCGAGACACTTCGTAGAAGCTGTGCCGTTTCTTTTCCGAAAGGAATGAGGTAACGACAAAACTTCCTCCAGGTTTGAGGTGCTCCCTGACATTCCTCATGGCGAACGAAAATTTATCGTCGAAAACGATATGCTGGGTGACGTCAATCATCAAGACCAGATCATAAATATCCTCAAGGCTGTCGGAACCGATGTCCAGCCTGTCGAATCTGAAACCGCTTTTCGCCCTCAATTCAGGGAAAAGCACGTCGCTGATGTCGATCCCGCGATAATTGGCTGCACCTTTTGATTTGAGAAGTTGCGCGTAATAGCCGTTTCCGCATCCGATGTCAAGAATGCTGATCCTGGAATAATCAAGGCTGCACTGGTCCAGCAAAAGTGCCAGGGTTTTACCGGCAGTCTCGTAATCTTTCAGGTTTTCCTCAGTCGATAATCCGGCATCTCCTACGCCTGTCAGTTCCAGTCCATGGGTTTTGTGCCGTTCGTCCCAGTAGTCCTTTGATCTGTAATCACGTCCTGAACGGTATTTGAGCCGTTGAAAAAGAAGCCGGATCCGCCTTTTCAATACTCCGATCGGGTCAGCCAGAAGTTTTTGCAGTTTCATTGTTACGCGTCAGTCAGGGGGAAGAACAGAACCGCTGTCGTGCCTACGCCTTCCCGCGACAGGAGATAGATATCACCGCCGTGGGCCTGCATGATCCGGCGGACGATTGCGAGACCCAGGCCGCTCCCGCCTTCCCTGGTGGTGAAAAAAGGTTCGAATACACGGGGCAGAGTTTCAGCCGGGATGCCTGCGCCCTTATCTGAGATTTCGACTTTAAGATGTCCGCGTTCCAGGTTCCCGAAGTATCCTTTGATGCTGATGACAGTATTCTGATTGGAAAAATGCAGTGCATTATACAGGAGATTCAGGAAGACCTGTTTGATTGAATTGGCATCTACCAGCGGTTCGGGGATGTTCTCCCATTCCTGCACTATTTCTATCTTCTTCTGCTTGAAGTCGTGCTTCATCATCGTGAGAACCTCTCCGGTGAGCTTCTGGAGATTTTCCTTCTTGAATTCGAGTGGCTTGGGGCGGGCGAACTGGAGAAGCTGTTCCACGAAAAGATTCAGGCGTTGTACTTCTTTCTGGATCACCCGCAGGTCTTTCTTGAATTCCGGAACAACGGCCTCTTCCAGCATGACCTCAGTCAGGCCCTGCATCGTTACCAGAGGATTGCGGATCTCATGGGCGATACTGGCCGACATTTTACCCACCATGGCCAGCTTGTTTTCCTCCATGGATTTTTTCAGATTTCCCACCATGGTGTTGAAAGCAGTGATCAGTTCACCCAGTTCGTTTTCGGCTTCTATTCCCTTGATCTCCCGGTAATCCCCTGCTGCGACGCCCCTGGCTGCCATGGCTGTAGCCCTGATCGGTCCCACAATCAGGCGGGAGATGAAGTTGGTGATGAAATAAACAAGGCTGAAGACTACGAAAGAGATGATGGCGTAATCCAATATGAGCGAGCCGATAGCTTCCTGCAGGTTGACGATCGAAAGCTTGACTACGATCTCGGCGCTGCGCCCCCCGAGCGCGAGCGGAGTCTTGACTTCCACGAAGCGGGTGAGATCGAAGTAGTAGCTGGCTTCCAGAAATTTCACCCGGGCAGACTTACCGGATTTCAGATCATTCTGTACTTTTGGAAAGCTATAGAGGATTTCGTCTCCATCCCTGACCGTGACCTGGGAAAGATGCCAGAATTCCGCTATATCAGCTAAGAATCGGTCGAGACGGTCGGTGTTGCTGAAATTTGCGTCCACCATCAGGGCAATGCTGCGGGCCAGAAACTGGGCGTTTTCCAGGCCTCTCTGCAGCATGAGCTTTTGCAGGATCACCACTGAAAAAATTGCCAGCACCAGGATTGTGATCGCAGACAGCACCAGAAAATGGAAGTTTATCTTTGCTCTAAGGGTTTTCATGCTCGGCCAATTTGTTTTTGGCAAATGAGAGCATCGCGGAATCCTGCTGACTCTCGGCAAATTGCTTGAGCCTTTTAAGGATGTTGCGGGCCGACTCTCTGTCATTCAGGGACAGGAATATTTCGTAAAGTTCCTTATAGGCTTCAAGATAATACGGATAGATCTTCACTGCCTCTTCCAGGTATAGCTTGGCTTTGTCGTATTTTCTGCGTTCTCGGTAGATCTTGCCAAGTTTGAATCTGACATCTGCGTAACCGGGATATTCTTCAGCGATCTGTTCCAGGCGGTAGATTTCCTGATAATAAAAAAGATAGAGCATGTAAATCGCCACACTGGTAAAAAGAAGCCCGCCTAATAACCAGATTAAATAAATCATTTTGGAAAAATCTCGCTTAGAATCCAGTCTACTATCTCAGTTCGCGCCTGGCTGCTGATCAGGAGTTCCCCGCCGGAATAGAATTTGTCCTTCTGGAACTGCCAGACCAGCCTGACCCTCATGGAATATGAGTTGCCTAAAAACTCAAAGGACAGCAGCAGATCAGTGGCCAATTCCTCCTTGCTCTCCAGTTCACAGCCTGAACCCGATAGCCCGGTGATCATGACAGGAACACTCCTGCCCTGGAATTCCGCTCTGGCCTGGATCACTGTTTTCTTCCGGAAGAACTTTCTGCGCTGATTAATCTTACGCCTCCGCGAAGCTGCAGGTAATTTCGCAGCCTTTGCCGGGTTCAGTTTTGATCTTGAAGGTTCCGTTGACCAGGCCCATGCGCTCCCTGAGGTTGATCAACCCGAAATGCCCCTCGAAATCCGCATGCAGTGAGAAACCCTTCCCGTCATCCTTGATCGTTAAATAACAGAGCTGGTCTACTTTCTCAAGTTCGATCGTCACATTTTTAGCCTGGCTGTGTTTCCTGATGTTGTGCAATGATTCCTGGATAATCCTGTAAAGGTTGATCTGCATCTCTTTTGTGAAGTTGAGGGTTTCATCCAGCGAGATGATCAGATTGATGCCCGTGTCTTTTTTAAATTGCTCCAGGTAGCGGTTGATCGCTGGTATCAGTCCCAGGTCATCCAGTGCCATGGGGCGGAATTCGCGGAGAAAGCTGCGCATCATCAGCATGGTTTCTCTGCCGAGTTCTCCTACTCTGGTCAATTCCTTGGCTGCCTCCTCCTGATTGCTGTCTTTCACTTGTTCGTAAAGCTCCAGATGCAGGATCAGGTTGGACATCGTCTGCGCAGGACCGTCATGTATTTCACGGGTGATTCTCTTGTATTCCTCTTCCTGGGAGCTGATGATATGGCGATTCAGATTTATCTGCTGCAATTCACGGTTGAACTGCTTGATTACATTGCGGGCATGTTTTTGAATGCTGGTTAAAGCCATATTGAAATAATCCATTTGCTGGACATTTCTGTTCAGAAGCTGTTTTTTAATCTCTTCACATTCCTGTAGAATGTTTTCCAGTTCTAAGCTTTTGTTGTCCATGGACCCTCTAGCAAATTTTAATTAGTCAGACTTTGGATAGGTGCCGGCACCCTGCCACCGCGCTTGATGAATTTGTAGGAGCTGAACTTGTTGACAGGCATGATCGGGGCTTCACCAAGCAGGCCACCGAAGCTCACGGACTCCCCGACGTTTTTCCCATAGACCGGGATGATCCGGACCGCAGTGGTTTTATTGTTGATGACTCCGATCGCCATTTCATCTGCGATGATGGCGGCGATGGTCTCATCCGGTGTGTCGCCTGGGACTGCCACCATGTCCAGACCGACAGAGCAGACGCAGGTCATGGCTTCCAGCTTGTCAAGGCTCAATGCTCCTGCGCGGACCGCAGCGATCATGTTGGCGTCTTCCGATACAGGAATGAAAGCCCCTGACAATCCCCCGACATGTGAGGTAGCCATCACTCCGCCTTTTTTTACCGCATCGTTGAGCATGGCCAGGCAGCAGGTGGTGCCGTGAGTGCCGCATTTTTCCAGTCCCATTTTTTCCAGGATTTCAGCTACGCTGTCACCCGGGGCTGGAGTCGGAGCCAGAGAGATATCGACAATTCCAAAGGGTATTCCCAGCATGCGTGAGACTTCCTGTCCCGCCATCTCTCCCATCCGGGTGATCTTGAAGGCGGTTTTCTTGATGATGTTGGAGAGTTCGGTCATATCGGCATCTGGCGCTGCTTCCACGGCTGAGAGAACAACACCCGGCCCTGAGATCCCCACGTTGATGATGCAGTCAGGCTCTCCGATACCATGGAAAGCACCTGCCATGAATGGATTGTCTTCAGGCACGTTCGCGAACACCACGAGCTTGGCGCAGCCGATGCTGCCCTGGTCTTTGGTGAGGCGTGCCAGTTCCTTAATGATTTTGGACATTTTATAGACAGCGTCCAGATTGATCCCGCATTTGGTGGAAGCGAGATTCACAGAGCCGCAGACGCGTTCCGTTTGTGACAGTGCGACAGGGATCGATTCCATCAGACTGTCATCGCCTGGAGTGGCACCCTTGTGAACCAGCGCTGTAAACCCTCCGATGAAATTGACTCCGACATCCTTGGCGGCCCGATCCATGGCTCTGGCGATCTCTGTATAATCATGCTCCTTGGCTGATTCAGCGAAGATCGAGACCGGGGTTACTGAGATTCTTTTGTTGATGATCGGGATGCCGTATTTAACCTCGACCTCTCTGGCGGTTTTGACCAGGGAATTAGCTTTCATCACGATTTTTTTATAAACCTTGTCCGCAATCTCGCCCACTGAATTGCCTGAACAGTCCCTGAGGGAGATCCCCATGGTGACTGTGCGGATGTCAAAGTGTGAAACCTCGATCATACCTATGGTTTCGAGGATTTCTTCAGGGCGGATGCTCATGAGGACTCCTGGTCAGCTAATGAAATTCCTGCTGTCATAAAAATCATCCTGTTTTTGCGGGGTTCGCGGTCCGGGATTCGGGGTTCGGAATTTTTCTTCCCTCGCACCTAAAACCTCGTGCCTCGTATCTTTTGTACCTGTCTTTATAATCTATGCATATACCTGAAAACATTCTCATGCTGAACAAAGATCTTGATTCCCAGCTCTTCCCCAAGCCCCTCGAGCTTTTCCTTCAGTTCATTGAAGGCGAGCGAGGAGCCCTGGGTATTGAAGATGATCATCATGGTGAACATCTCCTTCATCAGGGTCTGGGTCATGTCCAGAATGGAGCAGTTGTATTCCGCAAGCCGGGTGGTGATCTTTCCCACGATCCCGACCTTATCCATGCCGAAGGCTGTCAAGACTACCTTATCCAATTGAACCCTCCGGGAATTAAAAATACCTTATATTTCCGGTTCGGAATCATTTTATTCCCTGATCTGCTAAAAAACAATAGTCTCTTGACAAACCAGCAGCCTGGGTATAAAGTCATCCGGATGCAGCCTAAATCCCGAGAGTCTCTTACCTTTGAGGTTAGAAACTTTAGGGGTGCGGGGGAACCAATCTCCGGGGCGTATCCCAGCCTCTAACAAAGAGTACTTTGTAAGAGTCCGGGAAGGGCACTTCCAGGCCCGAGCCCGTCAGCTAACCTCGCAGGCATTTGGAAGGGCAATGGCGGAATGTTACTCCTCCACTGCCCGTTGGAGGAGTCTTGAAAAAACCGGTTACGGATTATTCTTCGTTTCTTAAATCTCTCGGACTAGTTTTCGGTGATATCGGTACCAGCCCGCTTTATACTCTGGCAGTAATATTCCTGTTGATACCACCCGAATCGGCAAATATCATCGGAATCATTTCGCTGATTCTCTGGACCCTTTTCGTGCTGGTCACTGTAGAATATGCCTGGCTTGCCACTCATCTTTCACTGAACGGCGAGGGAGGCACGCTGGTGCTGGCAGAGATCATCAAGCCAAGGCTCCGGGGTCGGCGCTTGATTTTCATGACATTCATGTCTTATCTGGGCATATCCCTTCTGATCGGAGATGGAGTGATCACGCCTTCGATCAGTATCTTGAGTGCAGTAGAAGGCATCAGGCTGATCCCAGGCTGCCTAAACTTTTCTCAATGGACACTAATTATTCTGGCCGGCACTATCGCGATTTTCCTCTTTTCATTTCAGAGATTCGGTACTGAAAAGGTGGCCGGAACATTCGGACCTGTGATGTTCCTATGGTTCATAACTCTTGGACTCTATGGCATGTATTGGATTATAAAGGCACCCGGTGTTCTGCGGGCATTGAATCCGCTGGAAGGACTCTATTTCCTCGTCAATCATGGAATTCATGGGTTTTTAATCCTCTCGGCAGTAATCCTTTGCAGCACAGGTGGCGAAGCCCTTTACGCGGACATGGGCCATCTGGGCCGTCTGCCGATCGTGCGGGCCTGGTATTTCGTATACTTTACTCTGATCCTCTGCTATCTTGGCCAGGGCGCTTTTCTATTGCTTCATCCCATCGTTACGAATCCTTTGTTTTCTATGGTATATGCGCTATCCAGACCATTGTACGTTCCATTCCTGATTCTCAGCATCATGGCGACTGTGATCGCTTCCCAGGCCATGATCAGCGGGATGTTTTCCATCGCTTTCCAGGCAATGGCTGTCCGCCTGATTCCTCTGCTGGGCATCGATTACACTTCTGCCCGCATCCGCTCCCAGATCTACATCGGGATCGTGAACTGGTTTCTCTGCTTTTTTGTGCTGCTGATGATGTTTGTTTTCAAGAATTCGGCAGGTCTTGCGGCTGCTTACGGGCTGGCTGTAACAGGGACCATGACTATCACCGGGATTCTGATGAGCTGGATTTTTTTCATCCGTAAGAAAAAACTGCATCTGGCTGCAGCAGTGATTGTCACTTTTGTCGATCTTATCTACCTTTTAGCCAATCTCCACAAGATTCCTCAGGGAGGATACTGGACTCTGGTGATTTCCTCGATCCCTCTATTCCTGATACTGCTATACACCAATGGACAACGCCGTCTTTTCTCAAGATTGAAACCCACTCCACTCTCGGAATTCAGGGAAAAATACCTGGAAGCGCGTTCCAATGGGCGGATGCTTGAAGGGAATGCAGTGTTTCTGGCAAGAGATCCGAATTTCATTCCTCCATACATAGTCAGGACTTTTTTCACTCATCGGATCATATACTGCAATTCCTACCTGGTTTCTGTTTCTTACACCACAAAACCGTATGGCATTACCTCCGTTTTTGGAGAAGAAATCGCGCCCGGTTTGCGGCCGTTCCTGATCAGCGCGGGGTACATGGAGCATGTGGAACTGGAGAAAGTCCTGACCGAAGCCAGCATCAACGCGGTAGCAATATTTTATGGAGTTGAAGAGATCGATACTGAGAGTCCGGTCTGGAAAATCTTCCGCTTCATTCGTAAAAATACGCCTCATTACATTGAGTTCTATCGTCTGCCGTCTGAGAAGCTGCACGGCGTGATCACCAGGGTTGAAATTTGACGATTTGACAAAGCAGCCGTGAAAATATAAATTTTAACGGAAAATTTACTGATTTCAGTAAATTATTTATGATATTTTTACACAAGCAGCCGAATCCTTGTAATGATAACTGCAAAAGGATGCGGGGGAACCAATTTCCTGGGGCGTATCCCAGTCTCTAACAAAGAGTACTTTGTAAGAGTCCGGGAAGGGCACTTCCAGGCCCGAGCCCGTCAGCTAACCTCGCAGGCATGTGGAAGGGCGTTAGTGAAAATCACTAAAAGTGAACTCATTTCGGACTTATCAGGCCTGATCAAGTCTCTGGGCCTGGTGTTCGGAGATATCGGCACCAGCCCTATTTATACCCTGGCAGTCGCACTGTTGCTGGTTCCACATGAACCGGCCAATGTGCTGGGAATCGTTTCTCTGATCATCTGGACGCTTTTCGTGCTGGTTACGCTTGAATATGCCTGGCTGGCTACTCACTTGAGCCGCAACGGTGAGGGAGGTACTCTGATCCTGGCTGGCATCATCAAACCCAAGCTCTCAGGTGCGAAGAAGTCGATCATCACCTTGCTCTCTTTCCTGGGTATTTCGCTGCTGATTGGTGACGGAGTGATCACCCCTGCAATCAGCATCCTGAGCGCCGTGGAAGGAATCAGGCTGATTCCCGGCTGCCTGGATGTCTCTCAATGGACTCTGATCATACTTGCGGGCACGATCGCCCTGTTCCTGTTTTCGGTCCAGCGCAACGGAGCCGGAAAAGTTTCCGGGACGTTTGGCCCAGTCATGCTGGTCTGGTTCCTCACCCTCGGCATTTATGGATTCTATTGGGTCCTGAAGTGCCCTGAAGTGATCCGGGCGCTGAATCCGCTCGAGGGACTCCTTTTTCTTTGGCATCAGGGCAGCAGGGGCTTTTTCCTTCTCTCAGCCGTGATCCTCTGCAGCACAGGTGGCGAAGCCATGTACACGGACATGGGACATTTAGGCCGCCTGCCCATTGTCAGGGGATGGTACTTTGTGTATTTCACCCTGATCCTCTGCTATCTGGGCCAGGGCGCATTCCTGCTGCTGCATACCGGAGTAGTGAATCCCCTGTTTTCCATGGTGAATTCGGTTTTGCAGCCATTGTATGTACCTTTCCTGATCCTGAGCATCATGGCCACTGTGATCGCTTCCCAGGCCATGATCAGCGGGATGTTTTCCATCGCCTTCCAGGCCATGGCAGCCCGCCTGATTCCACTCTTTAAAATAGACTATACTTCCGCCAAAATCCGCACGCAGATCTATATCGGGATCGTCAACTGGTTTCTGTGTTTCTTCGTACTGCTTCTGATGGTTGTTTTCAAATGTTCGGCAGGCCTTGCTGCCGCTTACGGGCTCGCAGTGACCGGCGACATGACTATCACCGGAATCCTGATGTGCTGGCTCTTTTTTCTGCGGAAACGGAAGCTGCACCTTTTCGGAGCATTGACAGTGGTTCTGGTGGACCTGACATATCTCTGCGCCAACCTGCATAAAATACCCCAGGGAGGCTACTGGTCGCTGGTGATTTCCTCCATCCCTTTTCTGCTGATCCTTCTATACACCAGAGGCCAGCGGCGATTGTTTGAAAGGCTCAAACCAACTTCTTTAACGGAATTCAGGGAAAAATACCTGGAAGCACGCTTTGCCGGGACAATGCTTGACGGGAATGCGGTATTCCTTGCGCGCGACCCGAATTTCATCCCTCCTTACATAGTGAGGACATTTTTTACCCACCGGATTATCTACCGCAACTGTTACCTGGTTTCAGTATCTACCACTACTACGCCTTTCGGGGTCAGCTGGACTTTTGGCGAGGAAATCGCGCCTGGACTGAGGCCGTTCCTGATCACTACCGGATATATGGAGCAAGTTGAACTGGAGCAGGTGCTCACAGAAGCCGGAATCAACGCAGTTGCAGTTTTTTATGGAGTAGAAGAGATCGATACTGAGAGCCCGATCTGGAAGATTTTCCGTCTGATCCGTAAGATCACCCCCCATTACATTGAGTTTTACCACCTGCCTTCAGAGAAACTGCATGGGGTCGTCACCAGAGTGCAGATGTAAAAACCGGATGCAGGGTTTGTTAATTTGCATGTTTAAGCTCAATCCGCTAGAATTTGAGCAGAATTAATTTGGAGATATCAGATGGACAACAAGATCGACAGGCATTTCATAGCAGTACCGCCGGA
The DNA here is from genome assembly GCA_028687545.1 of Candidatus Wallbacteria bacterium. Classification (NCBI taxonomy): domain Bacteria; phylum Candidatus Walliibacteriota; species Candidatus Wallbacteria bacterium. The sequence goes on along the minus strand of JAQTZZ010000014.1, from coordinate 63,112 downwards.
GATTCTGGATTTGATGGATATTCTGCAGTCCATGACGTTCAAACTGATCAAAAAATACCCGGAGCGGTATGACGCGGTGAAGAATCTGCCATTGTTCAAGGAGTCGTATTCAGAGATCAACAAGGGATTTAAATTTTTGAAACCCTATCTGACCAGGATTACCAGTTTTGTGACTGATGGATTGTTTTTCCTTGTGCAAAAACCCGTTGTAGTTTCCGAGGCCTTTGAATTCGTGGAATTTGCGAAGCATGTGATTCAAACCTTGCTTAAACCCAGCCTGCTTCAGTCAATCAGCGAGCTGCCGGCTGCTGTAGCAGAGAAGAAGCAGCTGCTCAGGATTCTCGAAATCCTGGAAAAAGAACTGCTGATTTTCAAACCCTGCCCTGAATTGGAAATCGACCTTTCGGCATGCCTGAACAGCTTGAAAACTGCCGGCAAGTGGACTCCGGATATTTTTTCTGCTGCCCTGGAAGAAACTGCTGGCAGGATCCGGAGCAGGCAGTTTGAAAATTCCCCGGCCTGAAGATAAACTCTTTTTTATGATCAATAGTTACGGGGGTGAAAAATGTCCAATGGAATTTACGAAGTTAAAACACCTGTCAATGAGCCGATCCTTGCTTATGCCCCGGGGGCCAGGGAAAAAAAGGAACTCAAATCCAGACTGGCTGAACTCAAGAGTAAGGAATATGAAATACCTCTGATTATCGGTGGAACTGAGATCAGGACCGGGAAGACCGGAAAATGCATCATCCCGCATGATAAGAAACATGTACTGGCAGTCTATCATAAGGCAGGGGAACCTGAGATCAGGAAGGCCATCGAGGCCGCACTCGCTGCTAAATGGCAGTGGGAAAACATGCCCTGGGAACACAGGGCGGCGATTTTTCTGAAAGCCGCCGAGCTGCTGGCCGGTCCCTGGCGGTCCACTCTGAACGCCGCCACCATGCTCGGGCAGAGTAAGACCGCCTTTCAGGCAGAAATCGATGCTGCCTGCGAACTGATCGATTTTTTCCGTTTCAACGCCTATTTCATGAGAGAGCTGTACAAAGATCAGCCCGGTTCCACTTCCGCATACTGGGACAGGCTGGAATACAGGCCACTGGAAGGTTTCGTGTTCGCCGTCACTCCATTCAACTTCACCTCGATCGCGGGAAACCTGCCGTCAGCTCCGGCCATGATGGGAAACACAGTGCTCTGGAAGCCTGCCTCCACTGCTGTCTACTCAGGGTATTTCCTGATGAAACTGTTTGAAGAAGCCGGACTGCCCCCGGGTGTGATCAACTTCATCCCCGGCACAGGGGCACAGATTGGCGAGATCGTGCTCAATCACACTGAACTGGCCGGGATCCATTTCACGGGTTCCACCAAAGTTTTCCAGCAGATGTGGAAAACTGTCGGGAACAACATCGGGAAATACAGGAGTTACCCGCGCATCGTCGGAGAAACGGGCGGCAAGGACTTCATCTTCGCTCATCCGACGGCTGACATCAGGGCTCTCGCTACAGCCATGATCAGGGGAGCCTTCGAATACCAGGGCCAGAAATGCTCTGCCGCTTCGCGCGCCTTTGTGCCGAGGAGCATCTGGAACAAGCTGCTCAAGATACTGGACAGCGAGATCCGCACGATCAGGATGGGGGACACCGAAGATTTCACAAACTTCCTGGGTGCCGTGATCGACCAGAATTCATTCGACAACCTCAAGTCCTGCATCGAAACCGCCAGAAAGAGCAAGGACGCGGAAGTGGTGATCGGCGGGAAATGTGATTCCAGCAAGGGATTTTTCATCGAGCCTACCGTGATCCTCGCCAAGGATCCCAAGTTCAAAACCATGGTGGAAGAGATCTTCGGCCCTGTGCTCACGATTTACGTCTATGCTGACAAGGATTATGAAAAAACGTTGAAACTTTGTGATGCCGGATCTCCTTACGGCCTCACGGGCGCTGTCTTTGCCCGGGACCGCTATGCCCTCGTGCAGATGGAAAACGCTCTCCGCCACGCAGCCGGTAATTTCTATCTGAACGACAAGCCTACAGGAGCAGTGGTAGGACAGCAGCCGTTCGGCGGAAGCCGCGCTTCAGGCACCAATGACAAGGCCGGCAGCAAGCTTAACCTGATCCGCTGGACGAGCCCCAGGGCGATCAAGGAGCTGTTCGACCCGCCCAAGGCGTATGGATATCCATTCATGGCTGAAAAGTGACTGTTGAAAAACACCCGTCTGCGTTGTTGTATAGAGGCTTTTACAAATTTATTTGTTAGAGCCTCTTATGCCTAGCATCCGGATGTTTTTGAACAGTCATCTTTAGTAATCATATATTGACGATCAATTATTGATGAATTGATCCATCTCAATCTGAGACGGTAGATTATCAAAACGATACGGATTCACCAGATAGTGAATTGCCTCAGCGCGTCTCTATCTGCGTTTATCAAGGGATTGGATTTTGGCACGCGGATTGTTATATCCTCTGCATCAGCCGGAAAACCAGTTTATTGACAAAAAATCTCCGGCAGAATAGAATCTATTCAATGAATTACGGAGGTACATTTGATGGCAAAGAATGCTGAGCGCGACACTATGGTAGAAGAAAAAGAAGCAAAAGGACTGGCAGATGACAAGAAGCGTGCGCTGGATATGGCGATTTCCTATGTGCAGAAGCAGTTCGGAAAGACGGCCATCATGCGGCTTGGCGATAACTCTCAAGTTTTGAAAGTGGAGACGATTTCCACTGGAATACTCACTCTGGACAAAGCCCTCGGGATTGGCGGCCTGCCCCGCGGTAGGGTCGTCGAAATCTTCGGCCCGGAATCGAGCGGTAAGACTACGCTGGCCTTATTCGTGACTGCAGAAGCCCAGAAATCCGGCGGCATCGTGGCCTTCATAGATGTGGAACACGCTCTGGATCCTGAATATGCCAAGCTTCTCGGCGTGGATATCGATAACCTCCTGGTTTCCCAGCCCTCCTCAGGCGAGGAAGCCCTTGAAATCTGTGAAACACTTATCCGCAGCGGCAGCGTCGATGCCATCGTGCTTGACTCCGTGGCAGCTCTTGTAACCAAAGCCGAGATCGAGGGAGAAATGGGGGATGCCCATATCGCGCTGCAGGCGAGGCTGATGTCACAGGCACTGCGCAAGCTCACCGGTGCCATCTCTAAAACCAAGACGCTGATGATCTTTATTAACCAGATCCGCGAAAAGCCCGGCGTGATGTATGGAAACCCTGAGACCACCCCCGGCGGACGCGCCCTCAAGTTCTATGCTTCGGTGCGCATCGAGGTAAAAAAATGTGGAAATGTGGAAAAGGCCGGAGAGCAGGTCGGAACCCGTGTCAAGGCGAAGGTCGTCAAAAATAAAGTGGCTCCTCCCTTCAAGTTTGCAGAATTCGAGATGATTTTCGGCGAAGGCATCTCCAAAACCGGCATGATCGTAGATCTGGCCGCTGAGTATAACATCATCGAGAAGAGCGGAGCCTGGTATACATATGGCCAGCACAAGCTCGGGCAGGGTAAGGAAAACGTCAAGCAGTTCTTCAAGGAAAACATCGACATTTACAACGAGGTCACATCCAAAGTCAAGGAGAAACTGGCTGGCTGACGGCCTATGCACAGAAGCTGCCGTGAATTTGCACTGAAACTTTTCACCAGCCGCGACTATTCATCGTATGAACTCCGGCGGAAGTTGGCTTCTGCCGGTTTTTCCTTCACTGAAATTAATTGTGCATTAGAGGAACTTGACAAACTCGGCCTGCTGGATGACGAGAGGGTACTGTCGGAAATTCTTTACAAAACCATTGCGAAAAAGCCGGTAGGGCGGGAACGGTTGCTGTCATTGCTTGACAAGTTGGGAGTGCCTCTTGAAAAAGCCCAGGAAATTGTTAAGCTGTTTCCTGACGGGCAGCTGATAACACTTGCCTTGAATTATCTGAAAAAAAACAAACTCGCAACAGACCGGAAAAAAACATTAAATTTTCTCCGCTCCGGATGTTTCTCGGAAGAAGAAGGCAGGACAATTTTAGATGAACTTGGATTTCTTGACTCAGATTGACCACCTGTTGATACTTTTCAGCGGAACAGTACTGGGATTGTTCCTTTACTGGATAGTGTCTGCTTGCGCAAGACATTCCGCCAAAAACGAGAAACTTCAAAATTCTGAAAACATCGATGAACTTCTGGATATCAAATTTCAGCTGATCGAAATCTATGAGGAATTCAAGAAAAACAGCGCTCTCAACATCCGGCAGCTGGAAACGAAAACCGAAGAACTCAAGGAGCTGCTGGCCATCTGCGATGAGAAAGTCCTTTATTTCAATTCTCTGGGTGATGAAATAGATGGCAGATACACAAGTCTGGAGCGGAAAATTGCTGAATTCAACCGTTCCCTGCCAGCCAGAGAGAGCATCCACATGCCTGTCCAGATGGGCTCATTCACAATTCAGGATTATCAGAAGCTGTTTTCAACCGGTGACAACCGCAACCCGAATGCTGCCCTCCTGCCTGTTCAAAAAGTTTTCGACCCGAAGAGATCAGAGCGGCCGAGGATAGACATCACTCTAGACGATGAGCATCAATTGAACTAAGGCTGATCAAAAACGCCCATCTGCGTCGTTGACCTCGATTTGCGCAGCTCAATGTACTTTTCAAGTGCATCTTGACCAATGCTACTTCATTGGTTTAGATGCACTAGATACATCTCGCTTTGCGCAATCTCGGTCGCCTAGCATCTGGGCATTTTTGATCAGCCATATAAATGTATGCCTTTTTATTCTCAACCTCCGCAGAGGTGCCTGAAGCTGCAGCTGCCGCATTCCTTTGCATCCCTACACTGGTTTTCAAACGGTGTTTCAGGATCGAGCATTTCAGCGGTCAGCTGCCGGCAGGAATCAAGAATTCTATCTAGAAGCTCCTCTTTTTCTTTGGGATTGGTTTTTCCGAAAATACTGACCAGTTCTACCTGCTTGATCGCAAACCAGCAGGCATCTAGATCACTGGCTGTCTCTTCTTCTCTGATCAGGTGAAGATAGAGGGGAAGCTGGAATGAGCGGATCAGGCGTTTCATTTCAGTACGTTCGGATATGGGAGAATCTGACTCAAGGATTTCCCGGATCCTGGGCTTTAGAAAATCGACATTTCCGGTTTTGTAATCAATGATTCTGAGCGTAAAGCCCTGTTTTTCCACCCTGTCCAGCTTACCCTGGAATCTGAGGCCGCCATGGGGGAATTCTCCCCTGATTTCATGTTCAAGTCCGACGAGCCTTCCCGGGATTTCTGAAAATCTGCGGGACTCCAGCTTCAGCAGATCCTCAAGCCTTTTTTCCACCAGCTTTTTCCCGATCAGGATCTCACCCTCCAGGATCGGATAGTTTTCAGAATAAGCAGTATCGATGATCCGGGGCAGTATGTCTTGAAGTCTGCGGATTTCCTGATGATTCAGATTTTTCACCCCCGTAAAAAGTCTTTCCAGTATCGTATGCACCAGGCTTCCCAGCGCGACAGCCTGTGATTCTTCGGCCAGATCCCTGAAATGCGCCAGGTACTTGAAATAGAAGGAAAGCGGACAGTTCAGGTAGGTGTCCACTTTGGAAGGTGAAAAAGTCATGTTTGAAAGCGTTTTCATGATCTCATCCTTGAAAATCTTGAGACCTGTATCTTTTTTCAGCCTTACAGGGAAAGCCTGTTCGAAAACGGAAGCCGAAAGCCTGCCTGAAACTTTTTCCTGTTCCCAGATGAATTCTTCCACAAAACGACTTTTGACTTTGTCCGCTCCTGTTAAATGGAACAGATGGGCTTCACCTGAACCTTGAACCGCTGCTCTGAAATAATGTCTGTAAAGAAGTTCCCTGTCCCTGTATGTTGGCAGGCCCGCCGCTTTGCGCAGCGCGGGAGAAATCAGGGCCTCATATTTCCTGACACTTGGGAGCACGTCGTCATTCAAGTCCAGAAAAAAAACCCTGCCGAATTTGAGGGATCTGGTCTCGAACAGTCCGAGCACCTGATAGCCTTTGAGAGGCACACCCCTGAAATTTACTGAAGTCTGCTCAGCCAGATGCCTGAAAATGTTGAAAAGATCCGTGCTTTTCCCGCTTCCGGCCTCATACTCGGAAAGGCAGCTTTTTTCCAGGCTTGAGAACAGTGTCAGGAAGCTTTCCAGAAACTCAGGCGCAAAGTAGTAATGCACGCTGTCGCTGTTTCCGGACAGAAAGAGGAGCATTGATTTGAATCCGGAAAACAGGCCTGCCAGCGATGAGACAGCTTCGAAATTCCGGATGAATTTAGCGAGCAGGAAATGAAGCAGCCGCTCCTCTATAGCAGGAGGCAGTCCGTTGTGTGAAGTTCTCAAGTCAGGCTTCAAGAGGTCAGGCAGCTCGGAGATGGAAAAAAACTGGAGCTGCTTTTTTTCGAAGGTTTCAGCCAGATTCTGCACCACCATCCTGGTGAGAGAAGGGTCCTGACCTTCAAACGAGATGCTTTTCACATACGGATGGGAGAAAAGCGAGAGAAAATTCCTGGAGTAATATTTTTCCTCCACTCTGGTTTCCTGCACCTGCATGATCCGTTCGAGCAGGCTGTAAAAAGGGGTGCGTTTAAGCGGATATGTCAGAGAAACGTTGTAATCCTGGTCCAGGTAATCCGCGGTTTCCCAGAGGAAAGGTATCAGTGATTCTGACCTCGGCATTACCACCGCACAGTCAGACAGATCTCCTGATCCGCGCAACAATTCGCGCAGCAGCACCATTTCGTGCTGCACACTGGTAGCCTGATGATGGGTCACAGCAGGTTTTTTTAAAATGGAACTTACGCGTTCCTGAGTCGTTTCGAAACTGCGTGACAGATTCAGGACCACCTGATCTGCAGGCTCGCACTGTGCAAGATATACTGAAGGCCTGCTTTCCATGATCCTCCTGAACAGCTTCTGTTCGCTGGCTGTCAGGGAATAGAATGAAGCGAAGATGATTTGATCGACGCCTGGCAGTTCGATCCTGCTGAGATCGCCTGCCCTGCGGCAGAGTAGACCTGCAGTATGCAGTTTTTCCCGATCAAGCATCCTGCACCAGCTGGAAAAGATCTCGCCCATGTTTTTCCAGAGATATAGCGCTTCAGGCGGAGCTTCCGCGAATTCCTGGGCTTCAGAAAGTTGCCTGATTTCAGTTTCTCCGATCGATCCTGACAGGAATTCCTCGAATAACCTGAAAAGTTCCAGTCCCCAGTAGAAAAATGCCGAGAAGCTTCTGAACGAGCTGAGTTTCTGCTGCAACGGGCCTGAAGGAAGTTCATTCAGAAACTTGTAAAGCAGGAAGCTGCCTTCGCTTGAATCGATTTCCCGGCCTGCCGGTTCCACGCACCTGTTGATCAGTTCGGAAAGCGACAGGATCTGCGGAGGCAGGAAATCGCGTCCCAGTTTCAGGGAGAGCTTTTTTCTCAGATACAGCGCCGGCCGCTTGCCCGGGAAAATCACCATTTTCCTCTCAAGCTGACTTCCGTCGAGCAGCATGCCGCAAAGATGTTCCAGCAGGTCAACGCTGTAATCAAGAGTGATGAATTTTTTCAGCATGTTATTCTCAAATGCATTTCTCCAGGTTCTGTTCCTTCAGATAAAAGATGTATCCTTCTGCTGATGTCGCCTTGAAGATGCCGCCAAGATGCTTGAGATACTTTCTCACCTGTTCGTGATGAGATTCGGTTCTGGCTCCTGTCTTGTAATCCAGCACCGTGAGCTTGCCCTCCCGCAGAATCACCCGATCTGCAACCAGCCTTTCTCCTTCAGCAGTCATGAATTCCAGTTCAGTGAAAATTTCGCCTGAGTCAGGGGAAAAGAAGCTGTTCAGCTTTTCAATCGTCGGGATTATGGTGCTGATGGCAATTTCAGCTGGAATCAGGTTCTGCCGCACAGCCCTGGAAGAGCGGATTTTATCAAGCAGCACTTCCCTGTTTTTCTCAGGATCAGCGTAAATAATCTCCGACAGGATGGAATGCACTGCATCTCCGAAATCTGCTGATTCGGAGGATTCCAGCGATTGGAGCGTGATTTTCTCGCGCACCAGTTTGTCGTACCAGTGGGTCTGAGGCCTGGGCAGTTCCTTGCTGACTTCCGGTTCCACCGGCGATTCAGTGCTGGTTTTCAAAAGAGATCCATATTGCAGGTTTCTTGCATCTCCGGTGAACAGAAGATCAGGCAGAAGATTATCGTCAGTCTCAGGAATCAGGACATGAATTTCCTGCCTGGCTCTGGTAAAGCTCACATAATTCAGGTTGAGTTCATCCACAAACGAGTTCAGCTGTTCATTTTTATACGCATCTACAGCTGCCGCAACGAGAGGTTCGGTGCAGGATGCCAGATTTCCGGCCAGACCGGCGGTCATTTTCACCATTGTGACCGAGCCATCCATTGCAGGGACGAAAAACTCGTTTTTCCTGGAGCTGCGCTTTTTGATGCATTGCCCTGGCAGGACTGTGATGTCAAAAGATAATCCTTTTGACCTGTGCATGGTCATGATCCGGATGCCGGCCAGAGAACCGGATAATTTGAGATAAAACGAGTCATCATCACCGGAAGCTATGAACTCCAGCAATGCTTCCAGGCTGTTTTCTCCTCTCTCTTCCCTGGATGAGACCAGTTCCAGAAAATGGTGGAAGATTCCGGAAAGATCCCTGTGTAAGGAAAAACACTGCCAGTTTTCCATGATTTCCCGGACCAGGTCATAGGGGGGGAGGAATCCGACCCGCTTGAAAAAAGGGGAAAAATGGTTTTCCCAGAATGTCGGGTATTTTTCGCGGAAAGAAATGTAAAGAGGTACTTGACGCCGGCAGTTCAACTGCCAGGAAAGCAGCTCTTTTCCAGACAGGCCGGTCAGCGCTCTAAAGAGATTCCCTGAGACTGCCGTGAAAAAGGAGAGATTGTCAAGCGGCGAATTCAGGAAGCGCAACAGGGCAGTGATTTCCGCGATTTCCTGGTTTTCCCTCACATCCAGACTTTTTTCGGAAATAACTGTAAAGGGGAGAGCCATGGAAAGGAGTAAAGAGGCGATTTTTTCCTCTTCGTCTCTTTTGCGCACCAGCACTGCAATTTCAGCATTCCCGTCGGGAAACCGCGCAGCGAGGCCAGCGAAAATTTCCTTCAGTTTTTCTTCCTGAATGCCTTCTGCGTTTTCGTGGCAGGTCAGCGAGACATAGCCTCCGGACGTGGATTCAGGGATTTTCTGGGCAGGGGAAGAATAGATTTCAGCTATGGAATCTGCGAATGCCTGGTCGAAAAAGCTTTTAGCATCCGCCTGCCGTAAAATCCAGGCAGAGAGGTTGACTGTCGAAAAAGTGTGATTCACGAACTTCACGATTTCAGGAGCGCTGCGGAAATTGGTTTCCAGATAAAAATCGACTTTCTGCTCGACTGCAGGGAAAAGATCTGGAATTTCCAGGAATAGTCTGGAACTGCCGCCTGAAAATCTGTAGATCGCCTGTTTCATGTCTCCGACCAGGAAGAAGGAGCTGCCTGAGGCGTGTTCGCCTGACAGTGCGTTTTCCACCAGCGGGAAGAGGTTTGAAAGCTGCAGCCTGCTCGTATCCTGGAACTCATCGATCAGGAAATGGGTGAAGTCAGCGCCTGCGAAAAACAGACAGGCAGGCATGCCTCCCGAATCTCCGATCAGGGAGTGGATCCGCATGTTAAGTTCGTCGATGAACAGGAGATTCCCTCTGTTTTCCACATCAGTCAGTATGCTTTTGATTTCCTGATGTATCTTCAGATGATGATAGGTGTCCTTCCCGAGGCTTGCTGCCACGAAACGGCCGTAATCTTCGCAGAGACGCACTTCCAGTCCCTTGAAATCGAAATTCCTGTTTTTTTTCAGCCACGCCTCCACTGGTTCCAGCGGCCATTGCTTGGAATCCGGCGGCATTGTGAACTCCCTTGATTTTTCCAGGAATTTAAGAAAATACTGGATGAAACTGTCGGATTGTCCTGATTCGTCGATCAGAGCGAGCAGCTCAGAGGCGGTTTTAAGGAATCTGATCAGCAGTTCATAATAATCGTCCCTGAGTTCAGCCTGGAAACCGTCTGCAGAAGAAAGTTCCCTGGTTCTGAGTTCAATCACTTTTTCCATGATCCTGTCATGCACTGACCAGGTATCAGATCTGTCATAAGTGAACATCAGTTCAAGCAGGTCATTGATCAGCCCTGTGATCTCAGGCTCCGCGACTTTCCCGTATTTGCGGAGAAACTGCTGTAAACAGTATTCCAGGTAGAAATTCACGTCCAGCCGGATTTCCTGGCGGGGCGATGAGCGCAGTTCCAGGGCAGAGACAGTGACCAGAGTATTGATGAAACTGTCGATTGTGCGCACGTTGAAATCAGAATAATGCGAGATCAGATAATCGATCTGCCTGATGATTTCTTTCTGTTCTGGTTTTTCCGGGATCAGACCTTCCACACTGTCCGTATTCAGGGCTTTTCCGCTGCCAGGAAAAGCCAGCGACTTGAGAGTGCTGAGAATGCGGGTCTTCATCTCTGCAGTAGCGGCATTGGTAAAAGTGATGGCCAGGATGTTTTCGAGCTTGACGCCTTTCTCGAACAGAAGCTTTATGAACCAGGCAGCCAGCAGATTGGTCTTGCCCGATCCGGCCGAAGCGTTCACGCGCAGAATCAGCGGGAATTTCAGCTCGCACAATTCTGAGATGTCGTGGATTTTACGGATGGGAGCGCCTTTCAGGGAGAAGTCCAGGAATCAAGCTTCCCGTCCAGAAAAGTGCATCGCCCGTCATGGGCATGATTGAAATATTCATAGTCCCAAACAGTGTACTTGAACTTCGGAGAAATCAGTTCAGACTTTGTGATTTTTTCCGGGTCACCCAGGATTTTTTTGACCTCTTTCTCGGTCATTCCTTTTGTCAATGTCTCCCAGAGAGTCCTTAATTTCAACAGTGAAGCCGGATCTTTTTTATTAACGGAATTGTTTTTCAGTTCCGACACTTCGATTTCCAGGGTCTGGATTCGCGCTTCCAGCCTGATCAGTTCGGAAACCAGAATTGAAATCTTCAACTGCAGTTCTTTGATCGTGTTTTCATTTGAAACCGCAGTTGTCAGATCGGATTTCACCTGGGCTGTGAGAGTAAAAGAAAGAAAAAGAAAGCTTATGATCAATAAATTTTTCATGACTACATTGTATTTTTTTTGAGGGAATTTGTCAAAATGAATCTGCAGGGCTGGATGCAGTGACAGGCTTGTCTCCGCAAGTGCAGTTAAAATTTTATCAGCTGGGAAATCTTGTAAATTGCGCTGAATCCGTTCAGAAAAGCGTGGAGCCAGATCCCTGACCAGACATTTTTAGTTTTATACACAGCTATGGCCAGCAACACTCCCATCAGGAACTGTTCCTGGATGCAGCCTGCCAGTGCTCCATAAAAACTGTGGAAGAATTCGCTTTTTACATTCAGATATCTCATAGGAAAATGATAAATTCCAAAAATCAGGGAACTCGCTGCTACAGCTATCACCGGCGAGCCGGTCAGACTTTTGAGGGACGACATCAGGCAGCCCCTGAACAGGAATTCTTCCCAGAAAGCTACCATGATCAGCATCTGCAGCATGGCCAGAGGGAGCCAGAGAAAAACTTTAGGGGTTTTCATGATCTGGAGTATCTTTTCCGAATCCCGGACTGTAAACATCAATAAGGGCAGGAACCAGATCATTACAGGCAGCATCTGCCTGAATCCGGAAAAAATCCTTTTAAATTCAAAATTCACATCTTTCAGGCTGTATCCCATGAATTTGAGGATTGCCGCAGGGATCAGAAACTGCACCAGCCAGTAAAATATCGATGCCCCCAGAATTGTGAGCCAGTACATCGAAATCAGATAAACCGCCAGGTAGCAGATCAGAAAAACTGCCGTTTTTTTGTCAGGGCCTGATTTTTCCTCATTGGAAGGATTCATTCTGATTAAAAATATTGCGGCCAGCAGATTCCACAAGACAAAGAGAAAAGGAAACTCTTTGAAGTAATAACAGGAACCGAGATAAATTCCGATTCCGGTCAGAACAAACATCAGTTCAGATGCAGTCAAACTGCTGTAAAATCCTGTCAATTTTTTTCTCATACTGTTTTTCTGACTTCTTCCAAAGTGTATTCGAACTTATCCCTGTTCTTCAAAATAAAGTCCGCGATCAGACTGATTTTTTCCTGCTCTTTTTCCACTTGTTCGCGGCTTTCCGCGGTTATCAAAGGGCCGGGCAGGCTTTCTCTGTTCCGAAAAGCCGCTGCAGGAAGGAGCAGGAACCTGAAACTGATCTTTTTTAGAAATGAGGGTATTTTAAGCGTATCCGGATTTACCGCCAGGTTCGGTTCGCAGACCAGGAGCCAGCCGAATGTTGTTGTTGATACTGAAACCAGGGCCAGCTGATCCAAACCATGAGGGTCGTCCAGGGTGAATCTGATCCAGGGGAGCTGCAATTTTTCAGGATGCCCGCCGCAACTTTCATTGGTGATGATTCCGGTCAGGCCGTTCAGTTCGTTCACAAGTGAAAGAATTTCAGGCTCAATCTTGAGCTCTGATTCATGAAAACTCCTGGATTTTTCGATTTTTTGCAGTATCTGGCTGGTTTTCAAATTGGAATCAGTTTTTCTGAACATGAAAAGATTGTATCTTAACGCAAGCTTGATTTAAAGGAAAGCGATAAGCAATTAGGACTGATAATTCTATGACAATGAATCAACCAGTCCGGTCGGATAAAGAATGCTGCCATTCCTGAAATCAGAGAGCGGCTTCCAGAGGCAGCGGAATTTTTCGCCATTGTCTTCCACGCCCTCCAATTCGGATCTGGAGTAGATTTCCCTGTCGAGCGACTCGATTTCAAAGACGAATACGATTTCATGTCCAGGCACGCCATTGCAGGTGAAGATGTTTTCCAGCACTGCGATCCGGTTCAGGATTTTTACATTTAGATTCAGTTCTTCCCGGAATTCCCTGACCAGAGCCTGTTCAGCTGTTTCGCCGAACTCGATTCCGCCGCCGCAGGGCCGGTAGAAAGTCTCGTTTTTCACACTGTCAGATCCTTCAAAGACCAGGATCTGATCATTCCGGCGAAGAATTCCAATCGCAATCGGTCTGATCTTCATAAAAAAATCATAATTAAATTACCTTGAATTCATGGAAATTATCGATAGGCCTGGCTGGACGGAACAAGTGGGGAACCACTAGCTCTTCTTGCGGCCCTTTCTTACCTGTTCCAGGTATTCCTTGGCAGGCGGCACGTTGTCCACTATAAAGGAGACGTCTTGGCACGGATAATCAGGGCATAAACCGCAGTTTTCATATTTTTTCGCCAGATTGCATTTGCGGACCTTGCATTCATTGCAGTGGGAGAATTTTACTCCTTGGCCCTTGCAGCCTTCGCAGTTGATCTGCTCCGGCTTGATGTCAGAGTTGAACTGGGCAGACCATTTTTTGGCAGTCTCCTGTCTCAGCTTGCCGTCGTTATTTTTCGTGGCGAGATAAGCTTCGCAGGTGCCGCATTCCAGACCACAGTAAGAATTCATGAGACCTCCATTTTTTGGTTCGGGGTTCGAGATACGGGGTACGGGGATTTCCGAATCACGAACCTCGCACCACGCACCTCGTACCCCCAAGTCAGTTTGAAAGAAATATTGAGATGATTCATTACAGGATACCTTTAGAATTTTTGAAAAGACCGGCTGTATGATTGTTAAAAAGCTCCAGGGCCTGCTGCCGGATCAGGCTGTAATCCACTTTTTCCCATTTCGGTTCTACTTTCCCGCTTTTGGGGAATATTGCTTTCTGCAGCCTTGTGATGATCTGATATGAGGCGAATGAATGGGGCTGGCTGCGGTCGTTCTTTGCTTCGGATGCAAACCATAAAAGCCGCCTGTTTTTTTTCCAGTAGATCAGTTCCACCAGCTTGGCGCGATATTCCAGATCTATCTGGCAAAGATCAGGGTATTTTTTGTAATCGGAAAAATGCTGAGCTTCGTGCCTGAGGAAAGAAACCTGAAAATCGTCTGTATTCATTTTTTTGGCATAGCATTTATGAACGCAATAAAGGCCATCTTTTTTCGCCCAGCCCCCTGTTCCGGCCAGATCGAACGTGGCATAAGAAAGCCAGCTTCGCATCAGAAAACCGCGCAGGAAAAAGACGGGCAGATTGTAAGATCCGTCAGGCAGAGCTACTTTAATGATCTTTTTTTCGGACTTTTCATAGATATACGGACCGAGCAGTCCGCTAGTCTTGCCACCGAGAAAATGGAAACCCTTTTTCCCGACCTTTTCCGAGATCAGTGATTCCAGTTTCTCGCTGTCCGGTTTTCCCGAAGCCCCCATGATCGTAGCCAGCCGTTCCAGCAGAACTTTTTCGGCTGCGTCTGCACTCTGCTTCCTGGTAAGGACTGAAGTAATATACTCGCAGTATGCGCGGCAGATCCTGCGCAGGAAGGGATCCCCTGTCTTGAATGAATAGCGGTGGTTTAAGCTGAAAAATCTGCGTTTCACCTTGTCCCTGAGTTTAGCGGCGGAAGTTCCGGGATTCTTTAAGTCGCAAAGGTATTCATAGGCAGAGATAAGGTCACCCTGACAGCAGAGAGAAACATATTTATTACGGATTTCCTTGAATTTTATCATCTTAACCACCAGCACAGGTTTCATTATGATGTTTGGAAGTTTCAATTGATATTATATTCCTGTGAAGGATTTTTAACAATTTCAGGCATTTCTGTTTTCAGATGGAATTTGTTCGTCCATGACCAGACTGGATTACCTTTTGAGAATGCCGCCAACTCCTCCTGAAATTACAGCACTTACATTGATCAGGGCCTGCGGGATCCGCATCCTGCTGGTAGTGGCAAGATAGCAGGACCGCCATTCAGGTGAAAATTTTTCCTTGTACTTTCTAAGCCCCTGGAAATTGTAGAAATGTTCGCCATGTTTATATACAAAGGACAAAGTCCTGTTCCAGACAGGCATGGCTGAACTTTCGGGAAGGCCTGACAGGGGAGCCATCCCCAAGTTGAAATACTTATAACCTTTATCCTTTGCATAAAAAATTGTCCTGGTCAGAAGGTAGTCCATGCTTCCTCCTGGTGAGGCAGGGCTGAATCTCATCAGGTCAATCGAAGATTCCTCATTCCCAGCGCTTTCCAGGAGATTGGCGAATGCCAGGGGAACATCGTTCTGAAAAACAAGCGCTGTCGGGAATTTAGACAGATATTCTGCATCAAAGAATCCCAGGGAAAATCCTTTTTCCCTGGTGTTTTTTTCCTGCAGCCACTGGTCTGAAATTTCTTTCATTCTTGGCAGGATTTCACCGGTATGCTCTCTGGAAATCACCTCGAATCTGCAGTTCAGATGCTCCATTCTGTTGATCGTCTGCCTGTAATCGCTTCCTTTTTTTCCCTGCAGGGAGAGTTCGGAAAGTCTGATCCGCCCAGTTTCACCGATTTTCACAAGGGAAAGGCCCACATCCAGATAATGACTGAGAAATCTGTCTGAAATTTCGTAGAAAACCGGTTCCCTGTCGTATTGATCGCACAGGTCGCGGAAGGAACCGATCAGTCCGGGAATTTCTTCAGAAGGTCCGACAGGATCGCCCATGGAGATGAAGCAGTTCCCGTGTGCGCCAAACATGATGAAGGCATTGCCTGACTCTGAAAAGTGGAACAGTTTATCTCCAAGCAGTGAAAGAAAAGCCGATGTATCGATTGATTTTTTCAGGATGCCTTCAACTTTAGCGATGATTTCAGGATTGTTTTTCTGAAAGTCCGGCTGACCTGCTTTGAAAAGCTGATGCATCCCATAGAGCAGCATAATGATTGCGATACCGATCTCAGCCCTTAGAAACCTTGGAGCACCGCCCATCAGCGCGAATTTCCACCACAGTTCGCTTGTGAACTGGACATGCTTGTAGGAGAAAAATCCAAGCCAGAGAGAGCTCAGGACTACAAGCAGCATCGAATAAGTCCAGACTCCGGAAAACATCCTTCCGGAAAGTCTGGTAGCACGGTTGAAGAAAATCCGGTTTGGGATCAGAAGAACCGCGATCAGCAGGAAAAGAGCAGCCTCTTCATAATTCAGGCCTTTGACCAGGGAAAAAGCCGCTCCCAGAAAGAGTAGCAGAATGGTTGAGTAATAGGCTGCATCCAGTCTGCGGTAAAGACCGTGAGCTATGATCAGGAGCAGAGTGCCGGTAATGCTGCCTAAGAAATGCGAGATTTCAACGAATGGCAGCGGCAGGAACTGGTACAGGATCAGCATCCTGGTTCTGACAGGTGGGAGGGATCCTGAAAAAAGCAGCACTGCTCCAGCTGTGAATGTCAGGAAGGCCATTGTGGAAGGAACGATTTCAGACAGAGCCTCTTTGAATACTTCGCGTTGTGCGCTGAACTTACTTCTGCGGGATAGCAGTTCGTTGGCTGCAAGCGATAAAAGCCCGGCAGTTAGAGGGATGAGATAATAGATACCCCGAAAAGCGAGAATCGACCCCATCAGAATCTGGGCTGGAAAATACCCGGACAGGCTTTTAACCATGACCAGTTCGAAAACACCTAGACCTCCGGGAACGGTGCTGACAATTCCGGAAAAGGTTGAAAGCAGGAAAATCGAAAGGAACTCAGTCAGGTGAATCTCACTTCCGGCTGGAAGCAGCACAAAGAGGACTGATCCTGCAATGGTCAGGTCCATGACTCCGAGCAGCAGCTGGATCAGGCTGGTTCCAGATGAGGGAAGCTCCATTTCAATCCCTGAAACTGATAATTTTCTGACTCTCCTCAGAAAAACCAGGATAAATGCAAGGCAGGATAAAAAAAGGAGAAATCCGATTGATCTATACAATACTGCCGGAATTCCCAGGCTGCCGGGAATAGCCTCATTTCCAAAAGAAAAGGTCAGGGCTCCCAGGCCGCAAATTCCCAGTGCCAAGGTCAGCATGTTGAAAATACCGATTTTGAGGCTGTCCAGATAGGTAAAACCGAAAACTGAATAGAGATGTGTCCTCAACGCGCTGCCGGAAACGATGGAGAGTCCAGTGGTATTACCGAGGCTGTAACTGATGCAGGCGGTGAAAGCGATTCGCGGATAATTTATCGGAAATCTAAAATGTCTGAAGGCCAGCGTATCATAGAGGCTGAACAGAAAAAAATTTACTGCAGTGAGGATTGCAGCAATCAGGATGCTTTTTGGAGGAAGGTTATGAACTTCCCTGACAATGTCTCTGTAATGAACTTCCTTTAAGGCATGAAAAAGAATGAACAAGGTAACTGCAAACAGAATCAGCCCTAATTTCTGTTTGAGATTGCTCAGAAGAAAACTGATGAATTTCGAGTCCTGGTTTTTTATGAAGGGTTTCATGTTTGATGATTAATAAAAATCAGATTCGTGTCGGCAGGCATGAATCAAAATTAGCTTAAAAACAGTTTTTGAGCAAATTACTGATGAGAGATCAGGCAGAACATTTGTTGTTTCAGGCAGTGTCTGATAAGATGAAAAAGCATGAAGCGGAATATTCGTAATCTGGTTTACTCC
This sequence comes from Candidatus Wallbacteria bacterium, assembly GCA_028687545.1. Classification (NCBI taxonomy): domain Bacteria; phylum Candidatus Walliibacteriota; species Candidatus Wallbacteria bacterium. The sequence goes on along the minus strand of JAQTZZ010000014.1, from coordinate 45,601 downwards.
TCGATCTTTCTCTGCCTGTCAGTGCTTGCACCTCTGATTTTTCACATGTCCGGACTTGCCGGGGCTGTCTTTCTTCCCATGCACATCCCGGTATTGCTCTGCGGCCTGATGACCGGACAGCTGAACGGGATGATCGTGGGGATGCTGGCTCCGATGCTGGGTTTTCTGCTGACCGGAATGCCGCCGTTGAGCCCGATTCCTATAGCCCTGCTCATGTCTTGCGAACTGGGCGCTTATGGATTTTTCGCCGGCTTCCTTCATCTCGGGCTGATGAAAAACCTGTTTTTATCCCTGTTCTCAGCGATGCTCTGCGGAAGGGCGGTGCTTGCATATGCAGTATTTCTGCTCAGCACCCTGGCCGGTTACAATATTTCCTGGACTGATTACCTGAAAGTAGGTGTTGTCACAGGACTGCCTGGCATCTGTTGCCAGATTCTGCTGGTTCCTTTGATTTATAGAATACTGGAGAAATATAGAATTTAAGAGAGGCATTCATGAACCAGGAGAAGAAATGCGGATCTGAATCCTGTGCTGTCGCCGTGCTCGGAGCAAGCAGAAAAACTGAGCGTTACAGTTACATGGCATTGATGCTTCTCAGGGAAAAAGGATATCCCGTTTATCCTGTGCATCCCGTCTTTGCTGAAATCGAAGGAATACCTGTATACAGTAACCTGTCTGATGTACCTGTTATACTTGATACAATCACCATTTATCTCTCTCCTGCTAATTCAGCCAGCCTGGGTACTGAGATCATCAAGGCCAAGCCCAGGCGCGTCATCTTCAACCCTGGCGCTGAAAATCCTGAGCTATCCGCGGAATTGAAGCAGCTTGGAATTGATACTCTGAATGCCTGCACTCTGGTTTTGCTGAAAACCGGACAGTTCTAACGTGGCCGGATTAATCCTGCTCGGACTTTTCATAGGTACGCTGGGCACGCTGATCGGGGTGGGCGGCGGTTTTATCCTGATGCCTGTGCTGATTTTTCTGTATCCGGATCAAAATCCCGAATTTTTGACCAGTATTTCTCTGGCTGTGGTGTTTTTCAATTCCCTGTCAGGGTCGTTTGCTTATGCCAGGATGGGGAAGATCGATTATAAATCGAGCCTGCTGTTTTCAATGACTACGGTTCCAGGCGCAATTTTAGGAGCTTTTACGACAGCATATATCCCCAGGCGATTGTTCAACATTGTTTTTGGGGTTCTGATGATTCTGGCATCCGTTTTTCTTGCCTTTAATCGAGAAAAAAAGGCCGGAAAAGGTCCGCCGGCCGGGAAAACGATTTTCAGGCAGATCATCGACAGGGACGGCAACAACTATAATTATTCCTTTAACCCGGCTTTAGGTATGCAATTCGGTTTTTTTGTCGGATACCTTTCCAGTCTGCTGGGAATCGGCGGAGGAATTATCCATGTGCCGCTTCTGATCTATTGCCTCAATTTTCCGGTGCATATTGCTACTGCGACTTCACATTTCATACTGGTCATAGTAGCCCTCACCGGTACCATCGTGCACATCGCCCGAGGAGCCTTTGTTCATGGAGCCCAGATGACTGCAGCGATTTCTCTGGGTGTGGTGATTGGTGCCCAGTTAGGGGCGGGATTATCCAGGCGAGTTCAGGGCAAATGGATAGTCCTCTGTCTGGCCATGGCCCTGGCTATGGTTGGACTCAGAATAATTTTCACCAAGTAATCTGCACTTACGGTTGTGGAGCTCTTTTTTGGTTTTGTACCACTTACCATCTTTGGAGTAACTAACAAAAATTTGCCTAATCGGCATGAATATATTAAATTACTTGACTATATGCTGAAAATCAGGCGCGGGAAATGCGGATGAGAAAATTCCGGGTGTTATTGAAACCCCTGCTGTTTCTGCCTTTTCTTATTATAACCGGATGCGGGGGACCTCCTGCCGGACCTGCGGGATTGGCTCCCAAGCAATTGGTGGTTCCGGTTCCCCAGTTACCACAGAATACTGTTGAGACCCAGGAAGATAAAGTTTCTGCGATTTTACAGAGCGTGACAGGGGAAATCTTCGATGCCGGCGAAGACCAGTCTTCGCAGGAAACCGTGATTCTTGCAAAGATCAACAGCGAAGAGATCAATCTGGAAATGTTCCAGGAAGAGCTTGACAATATTCCCAGTGACCAGAGGCAGAAAGTTTCCAGTATGGAGTTTCTGAATCGCATGGTGGACATGTATCTGATCATGAACGAAATCAGGGAGGAACGTTTTTATGATGATCCGGCATATAAGCAGCTTCTCGGCCGGGTAAGCAGAGAACTGATTTCCAGCGAATTCGGTAATCAGCGATATAATTCCATCTTCGACAAGCTGGAGATCGAGTCCAGCGAAATCGAGAAATATTATATAGAACATCAGGATACCTTCAAGATTTCGAAGCAGATCCATGCCAGACAGATACTCATTTCCACAGACAACGGGCGTTCCAAGGAAGAAGCGCTGGAAAAGACCGGATCTATTTTGCAGGAACTCAAGGCACTGGATTTTGCCGAAGCCGCCCGGAAATACAGTGAGGATGACGCTACCCGCAGTAATGGAGGAGACCTCGGCTTTTTTACACCGGATGCACTCATCAAACCGCTGAATGATTTTGTTGAAAAAGCCAAGCCTGGAGATGTTTCCGAGCCTGTCGAGACTCCTGGAGGATATTACCTTTTGAAGGTTGAGGAGATCAGGGAAAATATTCTGCGTCCGCTCGAAAATGTCAGGGAAGAGATTCGGGATACGCTGAAACGTAAAGAAGCTACTCAGCGGTATGAACTTTGGAAAGAACAGACTCTTGCAGATTACAAGAGTGATATCAGGGAAGACTTGCTTAACAAGCAGAATTTGCCTCCTGAAACAGTGATCGCAACTGTTGAAACTGATGAAATCACTTTTCATGATCTTCTCGAACAGATCAAGAAAATGCCCGCCATGGTTCACAAGGCGTATGAGCGGACGGACGAACGGGTAAGGCTGTTGCACAAGATGATCGACGACCAGAAACTTTATCTGCTGGCTGAGAAGAGCAAGCTGCCATCCGATCCGGAATGCCAGGGGAAACTGGCTTCAATGGAGAAAAATCTTCTGATCAACAGTTACATCGATAAAAAAATCGCCGAAAATGTCACGAATAATGAGAAGTTCAAGCAGAAATTCTTCGCTGATTTTGTGAAACAGGTGAGGGTTTCCCACATCTTTCTAAAGGCGGACAAGAATTCTACCGATGAGGTGACAAGTGCAGAAGTCAGGAGCAAGCAGACTTTGAAAGAATTGAGGAATGGTGGAGATTTTGTCAAGCTTGCCACGACCTGGAATGGAGATTCCAGCAGGATGCGTGGAGGCGACCTTGGGTATTTCAGCAAGGGAATGCTTGGGGAACCTCTGGAAAGCGCGGTTTTTTCCCTTGGCACTGGTGAGATCAGCGAGATTGTCCACAGCTCTTTCGGATTCCATATCCTCATGGTCACTGACATCAGAGAGGATCAGGCCCGTAAAGATCAGCTGGCAGAGGGAGAAAGCTCTTACCGGAGTGCCATGGTCCAGGAATTTTACCTGAACTGGCTCAGGCAGTTACGGGAGCGGAGCAGGATAGAGGTTTATCCGGAAAGGTTACCGAAAAATTAATGGACAAACTGCTTGAAGTCATGAAGAGATTACGTGCTCCGGGAGGGTGTCCCTGGGACAGAGTTCAGACCATCAAGAGCCTGAGACCTTACCTGCTGGAAGAGACATATGAAGTGCTGGATGCAATGGAAGAAGGGGATTACCGGAAACTCTGCGAAGAACTTGGGGATCTCCTGATGCAGATCGTATTCCAGGCTGAAATCGCCGAGGATGAAGGAAAATTCACTTTCTCAGATGTGGCACAAGGGATCACAGAAAAGATGATCAACAGACACCCCCATGTTTTTGAAAACATGACTCTCAATACCCCTGAAGAAGTGGTGAATGAATGGGATAAGTTCAAATCCAAGGAAGGAAAAAAGGGAATTTTCGAGGGGGTTCCTGGAGAACTGCCGGCTTTACTGCAGGCGGAAAAGTATCAGAGAAGAGCCAAGCGGATAGGTCTTGAGTTTGAAAGCGGAAGTGATGTGATTGGAAAATTGAAAGAGGAGCTGAGTGAACTTGAAAAAATATATCAGAAGGGAAGCACTGATGACCTGGAAGAAGAATTCGGGGATGTGCTGTTCTCTATTGTAAATCTCGGCCGGTTTCTTGAGATCAACCCTGAACTCAGCCTGCTTTCGGCCAACAGGAAATTCAAACAGCGGGTCGAACAGGTTGATTCCTTGCTCGGGAAAGAGCCTGAACGTCAAAAAATTGAAGCTGATCCACATTTACTTGATGTACTGTGGAATAAAGCTAAAAAAACAAAGAAAGGAGGTGAAAGCAGTGTATAAGCTTTACAAAATGTCCGCTTTTACTTTGCTAATCATGTCGCTTGTGATCATGTTCGGAGGAATCTTCTTTTCCATCAACTACATGCAGGTTCCTGATGACACGATCGTATCAGCAGATCTGGCGATGGGCAGGTTGTTCTTTGTCAACCGCTGCTTCGAGATCGCCAACATGATCCTGGTATTCGCAAACATCGCGCTGAGCTACGCAATCCTCACCGGATTGAAGCTTGACGAGAAAGATGTAAAGTAATCGATCAACTCTGCGTACATGCTTAAAATCATGTACGCAGAGCTCTTTTTATTTAACCTTGACAAAGATCACACTAGAAAAACTATCATTTATTTATTCTCAAGACACCCCTTTTGAATATCCTGTTTTTCGTGAGATTGACCTTGAGATTCAAGCTGAAGAGGTTTTCGGGTTACTCGGGCGCACCGGAACCGGAAAAACCACCCTGGCTCAATTGATCGGGGGGTTGATCAAACCTACAAAAGGCAGAGTGACGGTGGAGCTCTCGAAAGACAGGGAAGCCGGGATCGGCATTGGATATGTCCTCCAGTACCCTGAACATCAGTTGTTCGCTGAAACTGTCTACGAGGACATCGGTTATGGCTTGAATGAACTTGTGCTTCCATCTGAAGAAGTGCGGCGCAGAATCGAATGGGCCTGTGCGTTTCTCAAGATCAGGCCGGCCTGTTTTTCCAGATCCCCATTTTCGCTTTCAGGTGGTGAAATGAGAAGGGTAGCGCTGGCTGGAATTCTTGTTTTGAAACCTGAAGTCCTGATTCTGGATGAACCGACTGTCGGACTTGATCCCAAAAGTCGGAAGGAATTCATCCAGCAGCTCTTTGCAATCCATTCTGAGGAAAAGTTCACTCTGATCGTGATTACCCACGACCAGGAACTGCTTGGGTACCTGGACCGGGTCTGTGTGCTTGGGGACGGGGGAATCGCCTTCAAAGGCACTACTGCTGAGCTTTTGAATTGTGATAAATTTACCCGGTTCGGGTTGAAAAGGCCGCTGATAGTCAGAGTAATGGACACGGTGATCGGAGAAATCGATTCAGGATGGAGGTCCCGCGAATCGGCACTCGCCCTGCTTTCAGAGCGGATGAAGCGGGGTGCTGATGCTTAGCTATCTGAGGGACTTTTCCCTGGGGCAGTATATTCCTGGAAATTCTTATCTCCATCATCTGGACGCCAGGATGAAAGTGATCCTGATGTTCATTTTCATCGCCAATGTCTTTGTTGTGAAAACCATTTTCCTGTATTTACTGCTGTTTTTATTCATCAGCGACCTGATCCTGCTGGCCCGTCTGCGATTCTATCATTTTATCCGCGGATTGAGGGCTGTCCTGTTTCTAGTAATCTTTGTCACTCTAATGAATCTTTTATTCATCACAGACGGGAAAGTGATTTTCAGTTTCTGGATTTTAAAAATCACTGACCAGGGGCTTTCTCAAACCTTGATCGTCATTTCCAGGCTGCTGCTTCTGGTAATGACCACCACCCTGCTTACTCTGACAACGTCCCCAGTTGATCTGACTTATGCCTTGGAAAAACTGGGAAAACCTTTGAAGAAAATCGGATTTCCTGTGCACGAATTCGCCCTGATGACTACCATTGCACTGCGCTTTATCCCGATACTGGCGCGGGAGCTTGACAAGATCATCAAAGCTCAGATCGCCCGCGGGATCAACTTCGGGAAGGGAAATTTCATTGTCAGACTCAGAAAAGTATCCTCACTGCTGCTCCCTCTGTTTTTTAATTCCTTCAAGAGAGCGGACGAACTTTCTCTGGCGATGGAAGTCAGATGTTACACAGGAGGAGAAGGCCGGACCTCCCTCAGGGAGTATCGACTTAAAACTATTGATTTTGCTGCATTGCTCCTGTTCGTGTCTCTGTTTGTTTCATGCAAGCTCGGTCTTTTAATAATATGGATGAGCTGAACATCGCCCTCACCATCAGCTATGACGGCTCCTGTTTCCATGGATTCCAGCGACAGCCGAAAGCAAGGACAGTGCAGGGCTGTCTGGAAGAAGCACTGAAACCCATTGTGGGACATAAACTTACCATCGCCGGTTCAGGCAGAACCGACACAGGAGTGCATGCTCTAGGTCAGGTGGTCAATTTCAAAACAAAAAGCTTGCAAGTTCCTCTTGAAAAAATTAAACTTCTTCTCAACCATTCGCTGAACGGTGAAATCACCGTGCGGAGTGTTTATACTGTCCCTGCGGATTTCCATTCCCGTTACTCGGTCAAGCGTAAGGTTTACCTTTACTGGGTGAAGACCGGGGAATTGGAACCCTGGCTGCGGAATTACTGCTGGTTCTGGCGGAAGCGCAGCTTCGATAAAACTCTGGTGCAGCGGACGGCGGAGATTTTTCTAGGCGAGCATGATTTTGCCGGGTTTGCCGCCAATCTGGAGCCCCGGACAAACACGGTGAAACGTCTCTACAGCCTGGAAGTAACAGAAAACAGAGAAGGAACCATCTTCACTTTTGAAGGAGACGGCTTCCTGAGAGGCATGGTCCGGGTGCTGACCTCGATGCTTCTGCACTGTGGTGCGGGGTATATCAAACCGGAAGCACTGCAGCTGCAGCTTTCGCACCCGGGCAAGGTGAACCTGCCGGAAAAAGCGCCTCCGAATGGTTTGTACCTTGCAAAAGTAATTTACACGTAATCCTTGGGAGGATTGAATGAAAACCTATACTCAGAAGCAGGAAGAGGTTAAAAGGAAATGGTACCTGATCGATGCCGAGAATCAGATACTGGGGAGACTCGCCACCCGGATCGCCGACATATTGAACGGCAAAAATGAGGTGACCTACACTCCGCATACCGACTCCGGAGATTTCGTGGTTGTGGTGAATGCGGACAAAATCCGTGTGACAGGGCGCAAAATGACGCAGAAGATGTACTATAAATATACCGGCTATCCGGGTGGACTAAAGTCGAAGACTTTCGAAGAAGTAATCTCCACTGACCCGGAACGGGTGATCCATGGTGCAGTAAAGGGTATGCTGCCGAAAAACAGGCTCAGCCCCCATAAATTGACCCGCCTGAAGGTCTACACAGGTAGCGTTCACCCGCACGAAGCCCAGAATCCAGAAAAAATTGAGCTTTAAGGAGGAATAGATGCAAGTTTACGTAGGATGCGGCAGAAGGAAGACCTCGGTGGCCCGTGTGCGCATGTCCGAGGGGACCGGAGCCATTACCATCAACGAGCGTACCATGGAGGAATACCTTGCCAATCAGCAGAAGCTGATCGGCTTCGTGAAATCCCCTCTGATGATCACGAATCTGGAAAAGAATTTTGATATCTTCATCCGTGTCAACGGCGGTGGATTCACCGGACAGGCCCAGGCCATCAGGCATGGCATCAGCAGGGCTCTGATCAGGGTGGATGAAAATCTCAGAGCGCCTTTGAAGAAAGCCGGGTTTCTCACCAGGGACTCCAGGATGAAGGAACGCAAGAAGTACGGACAGAAGGGCGCCAGGGCCCGCTATCAGTACTCCAAGCGCTGATTCCGGCTGATGATTGTGGATAAGATAATGAAAGAGAGTAAAGCCTGCTTTACTCTCTTTTTTATATTGTTCTCAGCAGTTCTGTCTGCCGACGAACTTTCAGACCTCCGCGATCAGGTCAACCGGCAGTTTGCTGAATATACCGACTATGTGAAGCGTTTTTCCGCAGATGACCAGCATTCCAAAATTCTCTACTCCGGTTATCAGAAATCCGCGAAAAAACTGGAATTGCTGCAGAAGAAAAAAGATGATTATGATCTGGTGGATTTCCAGGTAGATTCCGAGATTGGATTTGATCCTAAAAAAGCTGATTCCAGCAAATCCCTGTCGATTCCAGATCCATTGTCTGATTACAGACTGGCCTGGTTGAACGTGAAGTTCTTTGAATATACGGCCGCACTGGGTTTGTTTGAGATTGCCCTCTCCAAAGCCAGGGTTCAGAAGCAGGATGAGGCGAAGTATTATTTCGGCCGGGCTTACTGCAATTTCCAGCTTGCGGAAACAGAGCGCGGGACTTCAGAAAAAAGGGACTTTCTCAAAAAGGCCTTGGATGACCTCACGACCGCTCATGAAAAATCGGACAACAAATACGATAAATTCGTCAATTCTCTGAAAAAAAAGGCTCAGGCAGCCCTGGATTATCTGGAACTGGAAAAAGAGTGAAATGAATCTTGATCACCCGGGAATCAAAGCTCTGCTTGCCGGTTCCAATGACCATGCTCTTTTCCAGGAAGCTTTTGAAACCCGGGCTCAGCATTTTGAAAATCAGGTCCATCTGAGAGGGATCATTGAATTATCCAATGTCTGCGCCAGGGATTGCGCCTATTGCGGGATCAGGCGGAGCAACAGGAGCCTGCAGCGCTATCGCCTTCCGCCTGCCGAAGTAATCTCGCTGGCCGTGCTGGCACATCACCTGAAAAAAGGTCTGAATACGATCGTACTCCAATCAGGAGAAGACGATTTTTACAAGGCAGAAGACATTGCTGATATCGTCAGAGGGATCAAGGACCGCGTGTCTGTAGACGTTACCCTGTCCCTTGGTGAACATGATCCTGAGGTTTACAGGATGTGGCGCGAAGCTGGCGCAGACCGCTACCTGATGAAGATCGAGACGTTCAACCGGGAAAACTATCAAAAAATGAGGCCTGGCTGCGATTTTGAAAAGAGGCTTGAGCTGCTTGGCAGATTGCAGGGACTGGGTTATGAAACCGGGTCAGGCATCATCATCGGCCTGCCGGGAGAGGGAATTGACGACCTGGCTGACAGTCTGCTCAGGCTTTCTGAATTGAAGCTTGACATGCTCGGCTGCGGACCGTTCATTCCGCATCCCGGAACACCGCTGTCAGATGAGCTAGGCGGGGATTATCAAACCACCCTGCGCTATACGGCACTCCTGCGGATTCTGAACCCGCTCGCCAACATACCTGCCACTACTGCACTGGTCACAGTGCGGCCTGAGGGAAGAGTGGAGGGACTGAAGGCAGGCGCCAATGTAATAATGCCGTCTCTGACACCCGCCAGAAACCGCAGATTATATGAAATTTATCCAGGCAAGAATATCGATTGCGATTGCGTGCTGGACAATCTGGACGGCATCATTGCCGAGATCGAGGCTGCCGGATTCCGGATCAGCGAAGGGACAGGGAAATCGAAAGTGGTTCATCAGGGTAGTATTGAAAAATAATTATAGAATCTAAATCACTAAAAAAGATACTGCTTACCATACTGTTGGTGTCCCTTTTTTTTCAGCACACCTCAAAATGGCAGGATGTCTGATATTACATCGTCACGTCAAGGCATGCTTCTTCGACCATGTAATCCGGGATTTTGATGGATTCCTTATGGACAGGCTGCGTATCTCCATACATGAAGATCACCATTTTCCGTCCTTTGTAAGTGCCTGGGATGATTTCACGATAAGGGATAGTGATGAAAACTTTGTTGTTGGGTCCGATCTGGCTGTTCTCAAGCAGATAGGTGCAGCCGAATCTGGTGATTCCAGGATGCTCTGGTTTGAGCCCGGGAAGTTCGGGCAATACCAGCGTGAAACTGTGTTGAAAATCGTTTTTATTGGTCACTTCCAGAATCAGCTGCAAGCTCCGGTTGATCTTTTCCCAGGAAGAACGGAGTGAGAAGTCCCCGCTATCCAGTGATTCATCACAGGGGCCTTCAGGGTATGAGACGAAAACCGGCCAGGAAATCTTTTGATTGCCGCAGTCAATGCTGATTTCCTGAGTCCCAGGCAGAGAGGGTATCAGGTTGAGCTTGAGTGTCCTGGATTCCCCGGGTGGTATGACTATCTCAGCTTCCTGAGGATAGATCCTGATATTGTCACCCGTGAATTTGAGCTTCTTCCCGATCTGTCTGGCAGTCAGATTCCTGACAATCAGTTCCGGGTTCACCTGATCTGAGCACCCCAGGACTGGCATGGAAAAAAGGGAAGAGGTCAGCAGCATGTCGTCTGTGAGATCGATCTGTCTGGCAAAGGAGTCGAGCTTGGAATCCTTGTTGTAAAGCTGAAACACCATGAAAAAACGACCATTTCTCTCGGGTAATCTAAGAGCCAGCGGATAGGAACCTGTCTGAAGGTGCAGAGTTTCGAAGTTCAGCAGCACAGGTTTGGCGCTTGTTACAAAAATAAAAAACAGGTAGGCTGGGATCAGGTTGAAAACAAGTGGTAAGACTGCGACAGCCCTCAAACCTGGGGGATACTGGTGCAGCCATCCGGCAAGGTTCTTTGCCAGGTAGAAGCAGAGAATGAAGAACATGGTCTTTGCATACAGGAGAAGAGTCTGGTCTTTGGCAAGATATGACAAAGGCAGCAGGATGAAGGCTGCGCAAAATAGATAAGCTGCCAATGACAGGAGATTCAGCAGCATTACCTCCCTGAACAGCTTCAGATAGATCAGGAACCAGGTTACAGTGAGGAGGATCAGGAAAAGACAGAGCAGCCTGGAAAAACGGTTTTCACCAAACCAGGAGCCTGGATCTCCTTCCCAGATCTGGTAGTTGACCCTGTCGGCTTTCTGGGGAAAAAGTTCCGGGCAGACAAGCATTGTCCTGGTCAGGGATTCTGATTCTGAAAAAGCAGGTATCGCATATCCACGGGACCTGTTGATCAGGTTGAAGCGCTCCTGATAAAGATATGCGATCAGTATGGAGTACAGTATGAGGAAGAAGACTGTCCATTTTTTATTCATAGATACACTGAGCCTCTAGCAAAATAGTATCCGAAACATAGTGAAAAAACATTCTGCAAGAATTCCATAGATTATTATAGTGTATCCGGTAAGCTCGATTCAAGAAAAACCTCAGCGCGGTAAAGTACAAGATACGTGCAGGCTGCGACTATAATCCCGCCCGGAATGGAAGAGAGGAGCAGCAGGCGGAGCATTCCTGGTGTGACTGCTTCGGGAAGCACAAAGCTCAAAGCTATGAATTGCCCCAGGTTGTGAAAAATTGCGCCTGACTGTGAAATGAAATAAATTGACGATTTTTTCCGGGTGATCAGCATGACGAGGAAGGAAAACGCCGTGCCTGTTGCTGCAAGCAGGAACGAAGGCCCCAGATTTCCCAGTATGATTCCGGGCAGCAGCACTTTTCCGGTCGCAATCAGGAGAGCCTCTGAAACAGGCAGCAGGAGCACCCCGAGGAGTACAAAGATATTTGAGAGGCCCAGCCTGAGAAACGGCATGGTTTGGAAGTAAGTCTGGAGGGATGTGTCCAGCAGGCTTGCACAGATGGCCATGGAAAGCAGGGTGGCGGCCAGAGCAACTCTTTTACTGGCAGATAGCGTCGAGCTCACCGGAATCCCCCTTGATCCTGATTATGATTCTAGCCGGCACACAGACAATGCATTCACCAGGAGCGCTGATTTTTCCCATCTTTTCGCAGATGTGATTCTGACAAAGAGATCCGTAAACTGAAACCTGCCCTTCACTGATCCGGATTTTCAGGGGAAATTTTCCGCTGATTTCGATCAGGCGTTCAGCTGACAGTGAATAAGAGAGCAGGCTCACTCCGTTTTGGATTTCCACCCGGTCCCCTTTTTTTCCGGATCCGGATAAAGCCAGCAGAATCACTAGAATGGGCAGCAGCAAGTCATTTGTTTTGAAGAATTTCCGGCGCATTTCCGATCCTCTGAATTTCTCCCGCAGAATTGATCAGAATTACCGGGATCCCCGATTTCACGGCGAATTTCCCGGCTTCCTCTGACCCCATGGCGAAGAGAGCAGTAGAGAGAGCGTCTGCCTCCGCTCCTGACCTGGAGAAGACGCTCACACTTTTCAGATCGCTGTCGTTTCGGCCTGAAAAGGGCGAAAAAATATGGATTATTACCCGCCCCTCCACTTCGAAGCGGTTGTTGTAATCGCCGGAAGTGGAAATTATCCGGTCCAGCGCAAAATCACCGATGATACCGTTCCCTGACGGATCCCTCAACCCGACCCGCCACGCTCTGTCCCCATTTTTGCCAAAAGCCGCTACTTCTCCTCCGAAATTGATCAGGAATCCATTGAGATTCTGATTTGAGAGATATTCCACAGCAGAGTCGATGGCGTATCCCTTTACGATCGCCCCGAGGTCCAGGGATTGACTGGGATCGATGCTGATCTCTCTGGAGGACAGCATCAGTTTCAGGTGCGTGTTTTCGGAAATGATTCTATTGAGTTCAAGGTCAGACGGGAGGCGATGCTTACCGTCATAAAATCCGTAAGCATCCATCAGGGTGTAAATCGAGGGATCGAACCATCCTCCAGTTTTTTCGAAAAAATCCCGGGCCAGGGTCAAACAGCGGAGAAAATGAGGCGAAGGGTTTTTTAGAATTTTGTCGCGATTTAAAATCGTGAGCTCCGATGGTATGCCCTCCTTTGTGTCGAGGGAGAAAGGAGCAAGCGCTTGTTCCATTCTGGATCTGGCTTCCCTGACTTCAACCGCGCCACCTCCCGAAATCTTGATTTCGCAGAAAGTGTTAAAGATCAGAAAGTTATCCGAATCAAACGGCGGTCCCGTTAACTTATGATAGAACGTTGCACCTGTGATTAATATCAGCGCGGAAAAAAAGGCAACTGCAGATTTCATCCGGCTTCCATGCTAACCTACCAGAGTACCAACATTCAAATCTGCTAAACAAAATTACCATAAAGGCCGATGGTTTAGGGGATGAAAGCAAGGCTGTCCTTTATCTGCCTTTTCCTTATTGTTTCCGGTTGCATGGCGGTCGGTATCAGCGAACGTCAGCTGCTCTCGGCCTATGCCACTTCCGAAGTATTGAAGGAACCCGTGCATCGAGACCGTCTGTCCAGGCTCAAGGGCCATTTTGAACTGGACTGCAGCCTCAACGGTCATTACCAGTCTGATTTAAACTTCATCCCTGAAATCGATGACTTCATCGATCCAAAATACAGTGACTCTGAAAACAAGGATGTCGCCGTGCAGCCTACGCTCTGGGGGCGGTATGTCGGTTATCATCCCTATCTCATATTTAACTTAAACGATAGATTCAGCCTGTATTCATTCCGCCATTACAGTCATGAAAATCGATGGTGGAACGATTTCGAGACTGAGCTTGGTTTCCACTGGAGCAGCTGGAAAATGGTGTTTGTGCCCGGAATTTATTATGAAGAATATGCCCAGGGAAAATTCTTTTATCAGGAAAAATACAAATTGGTTTGCGAATTCAAATGCCTGGGATTTGAGGGGATCCTGAATAATTACAATTTTTATTCAGTAGACGAGCGTGACGCCAGAGAGCGGATTTTTTTCCCCTATATGTTTTATCAGAATGGCCATCATGCCTTTAAAATCGGATACAGACAGGAGCACCGCAGATCGAGGCAGGAATACTATTCATTTCTAGAAACTTATCCATCCATCAGCTGGAGCTATCAGATTCATTCCTGGAAAATCGCTTTGGATTACAGCTATTGCCACAAGGATTTTGACCTGACTCAGCCGTCGGACAAACGGGCCAGGGAAGACAGCGTAGGGCGTAATTCCCTGGAACTGGTCAAAAAACTGCGCAATCACGAGGTTTTCGCAAGGCTATCGAACGAGCGGAGAAATTCCAACCTCTACAGATATGATTTCGATTTCCACACTGTCGATGTCGGATTGAACTACACTTTCTGAAGAACGCGGAGGATATCATGAGTTTCAAATGGTTTCTATTGATAATGGTTGTTGCTGCCGCCGTCTTCATCGGCTGCGGAAGCTCTCCGCTCGGGCAGACGCTGAACAATACTGATCAATGGAATGATCAGGAACGGGGGACAGATTACCGGCTGGTGAAAAAGGATTATGCCACCAGGGACTGGGACCAGACGATATCCCGGGGGACACAGTATGTCGCCCGTTATTCCTCGGAAAGCGACCAGGATGTGGAAGAAGTGCAGTATCTGGTAGGGGACTCTTACTACCAGCAGACCAAATACGAAGAAGCGATCCAGGCCTTCACGAAGGTGACTCAGAATTATCCATACAGCCCTTACAGGCCTCTGGCGATGCTCGGTATCGGTAATTGCTGCAAATATTCGGAAAAACACGGCTTCGACGAGGCAGTGGTGAAATACCAGGCTTTCCTGACAGAATATTCCGACCATTCTCTGGCTGCCGACGCCCAGCTCGGAATCGGGGAATGCAAATACCGCAAAGCTTCAGAAGAGGTTGAATTTGAAACTGCCATCACAGAGCTTCAGAAAGTACTGATGAATTATGAACTTCACGGCAACAGCGCTACCAGGAAAATGGCGGATTATTATCTGGGGAAAAGTTATGAGGAGCGGCCTCAGGCTACATACGAAGTGGCGATCAAGTATTACAAAGATCTCGCCGAAAACGACAGTACTTACCTGGGCGGGGATACCTGGTACAGGATTGGAGTGCTTTATCAGGAAAAGCTCAACAAAATCGCGGATGCCAAGGCTGCCTATTACACAGTGATCACTCACTATCCATACTGCACATATTACAATGAAGCCAGGAACAGGTATTACTGCCTTTAATCCTCGGTTCCGGTAATCTTTTTTTGATCGAGTTTCAAAAGTAAGCCTGAGATTTTTTTCTGAAAATCCAGTGAAAGATCATGCATCTCTTTTTTTCTGACTTCTACCGGAAGCCGGTCCAGGTTTCTGAGCTTATGGTGAAAAATCTGGAATTCGCTGGAAATTTCGTCCAGCACCAGCGTGATTTCTGCCCCCAGTTTGTCGAGATCTGAGAATCTCTCGCCGATCCTGGCAATGCCTTTCCTGATGGCTGTTGAAGGCTTTTTGTAGCCGGACGATATACTTTTGATGGTTCCGGGAAGGTCCCTGAGTATCAATTCCGGTTCGAGCCGCTCGGGTGCAGTGCGGATTGCATTCATTTTCATGTTTACCATTTCCCTTACAAACCCCAGCGACTGCTCGCACTCTTTCAGAAATCTGGATTCTTCAGCCAGAAATGAGGTCAGGCTCTTCTGAAAGTCCGCAAATCTCTGGAACAGGAAATTCTCCAGATTGTAGTGGGAATCGGTGACAGCTTTGGCGGTTTCGGTCAGGTAGTCGGGTTCAGAGTCAGCCAGATTTTCTGAATCCGTCAGTTCCAGATCCAGATGTAGATTCCAGTATTGACGGAAATCCACCGCCACGTTCTCACCACGTGACATCTTCTCCAGAAAAGTGAAGATGTCTTTGGCTTCCGGATTGATTTCCAGGGCTTTCTGGAGCCAGTGTGCTGAATCTCGCGATTGTGAGAGCAGAAGATAATATACTCCTGAAATTTTGAGAGCCAGTTTAAAATTGAGATTGTCGGTCTTAAAGGATTTCTGAAATGCTGTGATTGCGTCTTTTCTCTTTCCGGCTCTGAGGAAGAGATCTCCCTGATATTCATAATCCCTTGGATTCGGATCCAGCGACAGATATTGTTCCATGTACTCCGTTGCTTTGAGAAAGAACTTCCGTTCTTCGCAGAGATGGGCCAGGTTTTTGATGATCAGCAGCCTGTCCTTGAGGCTCAATTCCCATTCCAGGCATTTCTGATAGATTTTTCCGGCTTCATCGAATCTGCGAAGCTGTTCCAGGCACCCGGCGATCGACAACTGGATTTTGAGACTGTCGGATTCGATTTCCCCTGCCCGGGAAAAATGAGAGAGAGCTGCCTCGTAGCTCTGCGCGCTCCAGTATAATTCGGCGATCTGGAGATACCCTTTGCTCTGATTCGGGAAATGTTCAAGATAGGCCTGCCACAGAGTCAGGGCTTTGACAGGTTCGCTTATTTCCTGGTACAGGCGGGAGAGTTCCTCATAGATTTTGTAAGTGGGATTGATTGTCCGAGCGAATTCAAGCAGGGCAATGGCATCTCCGATTTTTTTCTCTTCATCGAAACATTTAACCGCCATCAGGTAAGCGGACACATTTTTCGGATTAAGGCCGATAGCCTTGTGAGCGTGCTGCAGAGCCCCGGAAGGATCGCTCCCTTTGAGAAGCAGCCCGCTTTTAGTCAGTTCGATTTCGGCTTCCTGGTATCTGATCGGGGATTCCAGACTTTTCTTGGCAGTGTTGATCAGCTTCAGGGCGTCGGGCTTCTGGTCAAACATCAATTGACTTTTTTCTTCTTTTTATCTTTGCTGAGCGGTTTCTTTACTGAATCATCACCTGTATCGTCTTCGGAATCGTCATCATCAATATCTTTGCTTTTACCTTTGCCTTTGTCCTGGTCTTCATCATCATCCTCTTCAGGAAGATCCTCGTCCAGAAAATCGTCTTCAAAATCCTCTTCGAATTCCAGCTCATCCACGACATCGTAATTCAGGTCCCCGTCATCGAAGTCGTCCGCAAGGTCGTCTTCT
Source organism: Candidatus Wallbacteria bacterium (assembly GCA_028687545.1). Classification (NCBI taxonomy): domain Bacteria; phylum Candidatus Walliibacteriota; species Candidatus Wallbacteria bacterium. The sequence continues at coordinate 28,843 of JAQTZZ010000014.1, read as the reverse complement.
TCAGGTGTTTCAATGTCCTTTACTTCCTCGCCATCGCCCAGAGAGGGATCGTCCTCGATGAATTCGATATCATCACTGTTGCAGTCCGGACAATGGTTGTTCTTGGTGAGCTTCCCCTCGAAGCCGCAATCATTGCAGTAGCCATAAGCCATGATATAGCTTCCTCCCAAAGATTTTTCAGCCGTTAATTTAGATTTTCCCATAAAAATGACGATATACATTATGCTGGAAAACCTGTCCCGACGGCAGCCGCGAATACCGCATTCTAGAGGCATTCCGGCGGATATATTGGGGATGTTAAAGAAAAAATGGAGCTGTGTCAATACTTTTTTAAAAAAAAATGGGAAACCGGTCGATTGGTATTAAAAAGGAGTTAATTACAGGAATTCTTCGGCCGATAGATTGAGTAAATCGCGAGAAAAAACTTATTTTATATGGAGGAAGGCTATGGAAAGGGTAAGTCTCAAGAAAAGGATCCTGTTATTCAGTCTTCTTGCTTTCTTTCTCTCGCTGCTGATCGGATGCGGCGGGGACGGCGGAGCCAGAGGCTCCAGGCTGGTGGTCTACGTTCAGGAAGCCAAGCCTGCCGGAGCCACGATCGCTGATGCGACCGTCAGGATTTATAATGGTGAGAAAGGAACCACTGATAACAATGGCATTTTCAGCAGGCAGCTCACCAAAGCCAATGGTCCCGGCGATGCTTACATTTTTGAAGGCCTGTCCAATTCCGAGTATTCGATCATCGTGGAAAAATACGGCTATCAGAATCCGACAAATTCTGAAAACAATCAGAATACGACCAGCAGCGCTGCTCCCCTGAGAGCCAATCAAATCGAAGTCACCAAAACCATCCAGGTAGAGGACGGACAGCAGTATGTAGTCACCGTTTACCTCGAGAAGACTCCGCTGAACAATACCGGGGTGGTACAGGGTAAGGTACGCGAAAAGACGGCAGACGGTTCGCTAGGCGACCCGATCGCCAATGTCACTGTGTCCATCGTGAACGGCGCCAGCAGCGGCGGTACAGCCACATCTGCCGGAATCGGCTACACTGACGTGACCACTGCCAGCGGAGATTACACGATCACGGATATTCCGGTCACAGGTCAGCCGATAGATGTATATGCTTATCCGCCCAGCCCGATGTGGAAGGAATTCAAAGGCAAGCTGGTCGTTTCCGGTTCCGGACAGCCCACCATCTATGACATTCAGCTGGACAAGGTGTCCGGCGATACAGGCACCAGCGTTGAAACTGGAACTCTGACATACTCTCTGGCACTCTATTCCAACGGACCGACTCATTCCGGAAACAATCCGCTGCCAGGCACGACCCACAAGATTTACTATGATATGGATAAGGGCAAATCCGGCGTCGCCTTCGTGGTCGAAGCGCAGAGCGATGTGACAGGGGTCAAGTATTTCGCCAAATATGAAGGTACCACTAACGCCTACTTCAAATTCCCCAAACTGCCTGCAGGCAGTTATACGCTCAGGACCATCCCGGATCTTTCCGCCAATGCCAATCAGATTTCAGCGCAGGTGGTGGCTGGAAGGGATAACGGATATTCAGAAGAGAGGCAGCTCGCCGACGCTTATGCCGGACATCTCAGGGTCTGGGTGGCTGCAGGCAACACTGTGCCCTCCTGCACAATAGTCGTCAGATATCTCGCCAAGGATGTGTTTTCAGTCGAAGACGACAATATCACGATCCCGGCCGGCGGTGGATCCCAGGGACCTTACCTGTATGATCCGCTTCCCTGGGCTACATACACTTCAAACGACGTAGCTACAGCTTCCATGGAAGTCACGGCTGGCGAAAATGTGGTCATAAATGCCCTTAACACGACCGCTGACTCATGGGTCGTTGTCAAGATGAAGAGCTGAGCGCAGCCAGCGAAAAAAGAGGTGATGGCAGATGATTAATAGAAAACTGTTGCTGACGCTGGGAGCCGGGCTGATTTTCAGCCTGAGTTGCGCAGCCGAAGACGGGTCCGGCCAGGCAGGAGCCTACCTGAAAATGGGGGTCGGTGCCAGAGCGCTCGGGATGGGCGGAGCTTTCTCCGCGATTGCCGACGATGCCACAGCCTCTTTCTGGAATCCTGCGGGACTGTCCCAGCTTTCCTCCAGCGAGATCGACACCATGCATACTGTGCTTAAAATGGACCGCACCTATAATTTCATCAATTATGTGCAGCCGGATAAGAAGAGGAAGTCCTCCTGGGGAGTAGCCTATACCAGATTCGGAGTGGACGATCTGGCCGAAACCCACATCTGGCGGTATAAAGACGCTGCAGACAAGGCAGCCAACATCATCCGCAGGGATCTGGTTTACGGCGAAGCGGTTACTACGAACGACGGTAAAGTGCTGCCTGTTCTCAAGGGAGATGCAGCATTCGACGCTCAGTTCAAGAACGTCTATACCGGCAACTGCTCGTACAATGACTGGAAAACCTGGCGGGCAGGCGCAGGAATCAATGAAGACATCGATGTTTTCTCTGTATTCAATGACACGGAATGGGCATTCGCAGTAAGTTACGCACAGCAGATGAACAATCCGAAATGCCTGCTCGGCGCAAACCTGAAGTATTTGAAACAGGACCTCTTCACCTACAGCGCCGATTCCTGGTCCTGGGATCTCGGGATGCTTTACAAGGCTACTCCGAAGTTCAACTATGCTCTCACATTCAAAGATCTGGCCGCAGGCCTGAAATGGGATACTCCGTCCGGGACTGAAGACAAGATTCCGGTAACTTCTACGCTGGGCCTAGCTTATTTCCCCAACAAATCAATCAATGTAGCACTGGATTATTCCAAAGTGCAGAACGGTGAAGGTTCCCTGCATTTCGGAGTGGAAGGATTCATCAAGGACAAGTTCGGGCTGCGTGCAGGTGACGATGACGGAGATTTCACCATGGGTGCGTCTTTCAAGAGCAATGCCTGGAGATTCGACTACGCTTTCCGTGATCAGACGCTTGGCAATGAGCACAGGATGTCGGCAAATTACAGGTTCTGATGTAAAATTAGAAAGTTAAATAAAGTCCTGCTTCAGCAGGACTTTTTTATTACCGCTAGAATTCCGCTGAGAAAAATCAGGATTCCGGATTTCAGAAGCATCTCGATCTGGTATTCCGGTACTTCAAAGGGTGCCGGAGCTATGCCATGCAGCGAGCTGTCAGGACCTGATTCGATTCCATGGGATTCTTCCTGCATGGCCAGCTGATCTTCCAGTGTATCATTGCCTTCTATCCCATTTGTTGAAGCCAGCAGTTTCTCATGATCCGCCCGCAGCTGATTTTTTATTATCAGCTCGATTTGATCATAGTTCTGGCTGATTTCATTGATCGGAATAGGATTGATGCCGGCCTTTTTCAGAAGACCGGCGAATTTCTCAACGTCATTATCTTTCAACAGGCAGGAGATAAAGTAGAGCATTCTTAAATAATTTTCCGGAATATAAAATGTTCCCGGATCGTTGCGCTGCGGATACAGTTCAAGTGCGGTCCTGAAATTGAGCTTGGCATGGTCCAGGTCGTTCTGATACAGGAACTGAAGATTTCCCAATTCTGAGTATAGCTTGTCCAGATCAGGGTTGTTTTGATTTGCGGCAATGCCCTGGTTGAGAAAATCCTCCGCTCCCGCCAGATCGCCCATAAAGCTGAGAAGCTGGAATGAGCCCACGATGAAGGCATCCAGCCTGGACGGGTTAAGGTCCGCCACGATCCGGCAGAGTGAGATTATCTCTGCGGGGTCAGTTGCCGCAGCGTGATGATACTGGTCCACCTTGAGCCAGAGCAGGTCGGAAATGAATTCTCTGGTATCGCGATAGAAAAAGGAAAAAAAATAGGTATCATAGTTGAGATCCGTCACTTTGGCGAGGGGTAACTGCATGGCACAGACAAACAGCAGCGAAAGGCAGAACAGCAAGTACTTCATAATTCCCGGTGATCGATCAGCAGACCGGCCAGGCTGATCATGAAGGAAATGTAAGCGATGGTATAAAGCAGCAGATACAGCCAGTAAAGCGCGGGAATCGCCAGCCTGTGCACTACCGGACCTTGCAGGTTGTAGTATTCCAGATTGGGCAGAACATATGCTGCAAGATTCAGAATTTTTGAAACTAAGCTGCCCTGGGCGGATGCGAGGCGAAGGTATTCATGAAAGTTGGTCAGAAAATAAATCAGGCAGCCGCCGGTAAGCGAGATAACAGTATTGCCTGACAGGGAAATCAGGATCAGGATGGAGATCCAGACCAGTGACTTGAACAGGAAAAATGGCAGGAGGGAGAGGATAGGACCAGGGGAGATGCCGGAAAAAGCGGATAAAAAAACTGCCACTGCGAAACTGTATGCAAAAAGGAAGATGGCTGCTGCCATGGCGATCCCCCCGAATTTCCCCAGCAGATACTGGGTCCGGGAAATTCCTTTGGAAAGCAGGAAATAACATTTTTTCAGCCGGATATCTTCAGGGATTTCCAGACACACCAGCAGAAGGCAGCAGGCGAAGAGCGATACGCTTTCCAGCGAAAGCGTAAGATCGGAAAGCACTTTCTCGGGAATGTCAGGGGCAATTCCTTTGAGATAGAAATAAAAAAGGACGTAAAATGCCAGCAGGGAAATTAACACGAATCTCAGGTTTTTTTTCCAGAGGCTGAGCAGAGTGAATTTGGCGAGCGCCAGAGTTTTCATTTTCTACCTACAATCTCGATGAAATGTGATTCCAGATTGCCGATTTCCGAAGTTTTCAGGTTGGAAACAATTGTTCCCTGATCAAGGATCACTACCCGGTCGGCAATCTCCTGTACTTCCAGCAGCTGGTGGCTGCTGAAAAAAATGCTTTTCTTCTTCCCCTTCAATTGAATCAGGATTTCCTTGATCCTGATCCTTCCGATCGGGTCAAGTGCGGTCATCGGCTCATCCAGGATCAGAAGATCCGGGTCTGAAATCAGAGTCTGGGCAAGGCCGAGTCTCTGTTTCATGCCGCGTGAAAACTGGCCGACTGGGCGGGTTCCGTCCTGGTCCAGCCCGACGAATTTCAAAAGATCAGCAGTGGAATAGGCAGTTTTATCTGCAATCCTGCTGAGGCCGTCGAGAAATTCACTTGCTGTCAGTTCATCCCAGAGAAAGGGATTTTCCTGCAGGAATCCGATTCTGGAAAAGTCCGGCTTGCGGTTCTCGAACAGCTCGATAATCCCGTTGTCCGGACGCAGAAATCCCATGATCAGTTTGATGGTGGTACTCTTTCCCTGCCCGTTCTTGCCGAGAAATCCCACTATTTCCCCGTCCGACATCTGAAGATTCAGACCGTTAAGGATTTTCCGGCTACCGTAACTCTTGTGAATGTTTTTCAGATTCAGAATGTTCATCTGAAAAAATAATACTCCAGCTCTTGCGGTTTATCAATTCTGGAGGAATGAAGATGAATCTGATAAAATCAGAAAATCATGGAGCAAAAGACCTCAAATCTGATTTTCTATGAAGCACTCTTCTGGCTGGTAGGATTTGTCGGAGCAACCTTCATGACTTTCGGACCGCTTTTTCTGGATAGATGCGGTTGCAAGGGTGAAACGATCGGACTTTTTTTCACCCTCTCCTCTCTGGCTGGCTTCGTATCCATGAATGTCTGGGGACCGGTGTTCGACCGATTCCCGAGAGCCAGGGCTTTTGTAGTCTTCGGTCTGGCAGCCGACATCGGGATTCTGGTCGGGCTGATCCGGTCCCGCGATCCCTATTTCATGATCTGCAGTTTCAGCCTGATCATGCTGCTGGAAGCTTTTTTCCCTGCCGCCCAGGCGGCGATCACCTTTCTTTTTCCGGATCAGAAGGGCCGGAAACTCGGACAGTTATTCTGTTTCGAGTCTGCCGGATTTGGAACTGCCTGCCTGGCAGGAGTAATAATTTTTGCAGCCGCGGATATCCTGGAGATATTTCTGATTTTCCGCTTTGCGCTTTTTATTTCCGTGATTCTGCTGGTACTGTCAATTTTTGTTCCCCTTGTCAACTGGGTTCGGATTGAGACTTTGGAGAAAAGAAGTCTGCTCGGTCAAATCGCTCTGTTGAAGAAAAACAGGCAGATCGCCTGGTTCGGAATGCTCCTCTTCTGGGTGGCAATCGGAAACAGTATGTTCTTCGCTTATTTCAGCGTTTATTTCAAGCGGGTCTGTGGCGGGACTGAGAGTATGCTGGGAATTTCGCTGTTGCTTGCCACAATTTTTGGAGCGCTGGTCTATCCTTTTTATGGCTGGCTGGGTGACAGGCTGGGTCCCAAGTTCCTGCTGAATCTTTCCGCTACAGGATATTTTCTTGGATTCGCTCCGATGATTTTCATCAGAGATCCTCTCCTGGTGATCATAATTTATTCACTCCCCTTTTATCCTGCCTTGCGGATCGCAGGCAACCTTTTCGTCAGCAACCATACAGAAGAGAGCGAACGCGGGACCGGGATCGGTCTGATCGAATCCCTGCACGCGCTGGGAATGGTGATTGCTCCCCTGCTCTCCGGAATTCTGGTACACTTTTTCGGTTATGCTTCACTCCCGCTTGGCACCACACTGTTTTTTTCGGTTTATTACCTTATCTACATCGCAGGCAGAAGGCATCTGACTAAAATGGTGTGATTAGAAACTGCAGGTCTGATATAATTTTGAAAACCAGTTATTCATTCCATCATTTTATAATGGGTGGAAAATAGAACAATGTCTCCCACTTCGGGGGGACCAGGGAAAGTTGAACTAATGTCCCCCACTTCGGGGGGACCAGGGAAAGTTGAACTAATGTCCCCCACTTCGGGGGGACTTAAGAATCCGTAAAATCCTCGCTGCACTCGGATTTAACGGCTTCTAAAGGAGGTTGAGATGCGGAAAGTCGTGGATTATTTCGTTCCGGAAAACCCAAAAGAAGCATTGCAGCTTCTGAAACGTCATGAAAAAGCCAGAATTCTGGCCGGCGGATCGGGGATCAATGCCGAAAAGAATGGCGAGTATTCCCTGATTGATTTGAAAGAATGCGGCTTGTCCTATATCAAAGCCGGCAAATCCGGAGTCCGGATCGGGGCCATGACTACAATTTCAGAAATACTGGGGCATCCATTTTCTTCAAAACTCGGCACTTTTTTTGTGCATTCGCTTGCTACAACCGGCCACGCAGTAGTCAGAAACCAGATCACGATCGGCGGGTCAGTTGCTTCTATGCTTCCCTGGTTCAACCTGGCTACACTGCTGCTGCTTCTGGAAGCTGAATTAAAGCTGCTGGGCCCGGGCGGTGAAGAAAAGATCAGCTTCGCGGAATACACCCGGAAAAAAATCCACGAGTATCTGAAAAACCGTTTGATCGTCGAAGTGATTCTGCCGTCAAAGGCTCTGGGGGACTGGAGTTTTACCAGACTGGCCCTGACGGAAGTTGATTTTGCTCCCCTGTTTGTGTGCAGCAGGCTGTCCTGGAAAGGGAAAAATGTCGACTCTGTGAAGATTGCCGTCTCGGGCTGCACAACCCGGCCGATGCTGCTTCCAAAGACTGCGGCTGCTTTTTCAGCCGGATTCAACGAGAAAGCCGCGGATGATGCCGGAAAAACTGCCGTCAAAGAGCTTAATGGCAAGATTATTTCAGCTAATCTGAATTTTCCGTTAGAATACATTGTACAGATCCTGCCCGCTTTCATCAAATCCAACCTGGGAGGTCTGAAATGCTGATCGAACTCCAAATCAACAATGAACTCTGGGAGATGGAAATCGAGCCCGGCACCATACTGATCGACCTTCTGCGTGAATCCGGATTTGCGAGCGTCAAGGACGGCTGCCGGGAAGGAGAATGCGGAGCATGTACAGTGCATGTGAACGGCAAGCCGATGAACAGTTGCCTGTTGCTTGCCGCCCAGGTGGATGGCTGCGTTGTGACTACGGTGGAAGGTCTCGGAAATCCTGATTTTCCTCATGTCCTGCAGGAAGCCTTCGTGGAATGCGGGGCTGTACAGTGTGGATTCTGCATCCCAGGCAAAATCATGTCGGCCAAAGCCCTGCTGGACAAAAATCCTGACCCGAGTGATGCCGAGATCAAGCAAGGCTTGAGCGGAAATCTCTGCCGCTGCACTGGTTATGTGAAACAGGTGGAAGCTGTGAAGCTCGCTGCCTCGCGTTTGCGGAAAGCCGGTCTGAAGAAAGGGAGGAAACAATGAAAAAAAAGGAATTCAGAGTTGTCGGTAAAAGCGTGCACAAGATCGACGGTCTGACTCTTGCCTGCGGCCTCCCGAAATTCGCGGAAGACATGCCGTTCAAAGATCCGCTTTACGGGAAAATACTCGCCTCTCCATTCGCGCACGCGATTATCAAGGAAATCGACACTTCTAAAGCTGAAAAACTCGCAGGCGTGCATAAAGTGTTCACCTATAAAAATGTGCCGAGGCATGTACATACCACAGCCGGCCAGGGATATCCGGAACCGTCCCCTTATGATACATTCATCCTGGATAAAAAAATGCGTTTCGTAGGGGACCGCGTGGCTGCGGTTGTTGCCGATACCCCGGAAATCGCGGAGCAGGCCTGCAGGCTGATCAAGGTCAAGTACAAAGAACTTCCAGCTATACTCGACCCGCGGAAGGCGCAGGACACAGGCGCGCCTGTAATCCATGACGAACCAGAAGCCTATCATCCGATCAGCGCTAAATACGATCCTAAACATAATCTGGCCGCTGAAGTTAAAGTCTGTGCTGGAGACCTGAAAAAGGGTGAGAAGCAGGCCGATGTGGTGATCGAAGATACTTATTACGCGCATTACGCCCAGCATTGCCCGATCGAGCCGCATATCTGCTGCGGGGAGCTGGATCACAACAACAGGATCCTCCTTTACTCCAGCACGCAGGTTCCTTTTCATGCCAGGCGTATTACAGCGCAGGCTCTCGGAATTCCCCTGAAGCGGATTCGCGTGGTCAAGCCCAGGATCGGTGGCGGATTCGGCACTAAGCAGGAAGTGCTGCTGGAGGATCTCTGCGCCCTGATGGTGCTGGAAACGAGAAGGCCAGTGATCATGAAACTAACGAGACCTGAGGAATTCATCTCCCGCACCAGGCATCCCATGTACACTACCATCAAGGCTGGAGTGAAGAAAAACGGGGATATCACTTTGCTGGACATGCGCGTACTGTCCAACACTGGAGCCTATGGCTCACATGCACTTACAGTGATGAGCAATGCAGGCTCAAAAGTGCTGCCGCTTTATCCCTGCGACAACGTGAATTTCCATGGCCAGACTGTTTACACGAATCTGCCTGTCGGGGGTGCATACCGCGGTTATGGCGCTACCCAGTCCTATTTCGCCATGGAATGCATCATTGACGACCTGGCGTGCGCGATCGGCATGGATCCTGCCGAATTCAGGCTCAGAAATCACATCAAGGAAAACCAGACATCCCCGATCTTCAAGGCTCTCGGCGAAGGCAGGGAAGGCAATGAAATGTACATCCGTTCCTGCGGCCTCACCGAGTGCATCAAGCTCGGCATGCGCGAGATTGGCTGGAAGGAAAAGCGGAAGAAGAAAAACGCAGGCAGATTCCGTCGCGGAGTCGGCATGTGCGCACTGATGCAGGGCAGCTCGATCCCTGATATCGACATGGGCGCCGTATTCATCAAGATCAATGACGACGGGTCTTTCAACATGAATCTGGGCGCTACAGACTTAGGCACAGGCTCAGACACGATCTTCGCCCAGATGGCTGCGGAAGTGCTTGGAGTGGAGCCTGAGGACATCATCGTCTATTCTTCCGACACTGACATGACTCCTTTTGACGTCGGAGCCTACGCCTCTTCCACGACTTATCTCTCAGGCCAGGCTGTGATCAAGACCGCCGAAGGCATTCGCGATCAGATCCTGAACGTGGCCAAGGAAATTCTGGGTCTGGATACGACTAAAGGCATGAGACTGGAAGGCAAGGCAGTGCATGTGAAAGGATTTGATCCTCTTCCGATTTCCGAGATCGCCTGCCATTCGCTTTACTCGCACAACCAGCATCAGATCCAGGACGCCAAGTCTCATATCACCAAGGTTTCGCCCCCGCCCTTTTCCGCTCATTTCGCGGAAGTCGAAGTGGACACCTGGACAGGGCAGGTGAAAGTGCTGAAATATGTGGCTGCCATTGACTGCGGCACAGCCATCAACCCGCAGCTCGCTGAAGGCCAGACTGAAGGTGCGGTGGCAAACGGCATTTCTTACGCCATGTGGGAGCAGTTCGTGTTCAACGATAAAGGCAAGGTGCTGAACAACAGCTTCGGCAATTACCACATCATGCGCACAGTGGACATGCCTGAAATCAAGACGATCCTGGTGCCGACCTATGAGCCGACCGGCCCCTTTGGAGCTAAATCAGTATCCGAAATCAGCATCAACGGCGGCCTGCCTGCGATCAGTAACGCCATTCTCCACGCCACAGGCATAAGGATGAAAGAAGGTCCCTTTACGCCGGACAGGGTTTACAAAGCGCTGAAAAAAGCGAAGATCGTATAGATGTGTCCGGGGTCTGGTCGATCCCGCAAAGCCAGCCCCAAATCCGACCTGACCCCGTTTCAAGGCAAAAGAAAAAACAACTTCAAGGGAGGATGTCATCCTCCCTTGAAAATCCCTCCAATCAATGGGACTCCGTCCCCTTGAAACCCCTGGCGGGGAGTTCCGGGATTGTGCTTCTATCAAGTTTCGTTCTTACCACATGTTTGATAACAGAAATGACTCTCTGACTAAGAAAGATTCCGCGTTTTTACCCAAGATTTGGAGCTACCCTCTCAACCCCTGACATTTTTCGAAAGCGGCTAACGGGGAATTCAATAAAACTGCAAGTTGCTTATAAAATGGAAATCCCCTCCGGAGAGGGGATTTCCGCGATCTATCTCAACCGATGTTTACACTTTTTCGTTCTTGAGACCCCTGAGGTATTCCTCCAGGTCTCCGATCTCTTTCTTCAGCCTTCTGATGGCGAATTCCTTGCTGCAGCCGTTGGAGGCTTCCACCACTACAAGCTGGGCTTTGAGATCCGCAAGCTTGGCCTCGGTTTTCTGGATCTTCTGCTCCAGCGTCAGTTCTTCGCGGTCGCCTTTATCTTCGACCATGTTGGCTATGCCGTGATAATTGACGGTTTCTTCCTCGCCACCTTCTTTGTTCACGAATTTGACCGAGTATTCAAGGTTGATCTGGTTGCGGGGGGCACTGGGATTTGTCCATGAAGCAGCGTCGATCAGGATGTCTGCCGAGACTGCCCTGAACTGGGGGCCCTTGTTGAAGAAGGTGCGATTGAAACCTGCCAGCAGTCCGGAAAGGGCATCTGCGAGATTCCTGTCTTCCACTGTAAAGCTTCTGGGAAGTACCATGATGTGGATGCCAGTCTGAGGTTCGATGAAGGAGACATTGCCTGAATCAAACTGCACAGCGAGGTGGACTGCATTTTTCGCTCTGACTGTGTCGAGCATGAATTTGAAGAATTCTTTTTCCGCCGCTTCTGGGCCTGCAAGCCTTGCTGAGCAGTATTCATCAGTGATCCGGAAAATGTCGCGCACTGTTTCACCGTTGACGGTTGGTGCTGCTGCGTAAAGGTTCCCTGCGAGTAAGAGTGTGGCAAATGCCGCGATAGCCAATCTGAGATTCATTTTTCCTCCCTGCCTTGACAGGATGTTTTTGATCTCTTCTGCGCACTGAATTGGATTGTGGAGTGTAGCGATACTCGCTTACTGAATATTAAGCACTTGAATTCACTAATAGGATACAGGGAAAATATTGGATGTCAAGAAAAATAATAAATACCAGTCACTAGTGGTCCGCCACACTTAAATTTGTGTTTTCAGAAACATGAGATCGAGACAGATTCGCGAAGCGGCGACAAGGCAACCTGGGCTGGTTGCCGCGACAGCCGCGACAAAGAAGCTGGCCGATATCATGTTTCATCCCTCGTTGACTGCCGGGTGGCGGCGATCCGTCTGCTGCGTTGCGGTTCGTCGAAAATGCACCACATTTTCTTCCTCACCGCGCCTTGCATCCGAATCCCGGGCACTCCAGCTGAAATCACAAATTTAAGCGTGGTGGACCACTAAATTGATTCATTCTTTTCTACATAATTTCTCAAGCGCTCGAATCGGTCGAAGGAATCGCGGTAGCTGACATCTACCCTGCAGATCTTGTCATACATTTGCATGGCATCCTCGAAAAGGCCGGCTTTTTCGAAGGCTTCACCAATCAGATAACATAATTCCTTCAGATCAGGAGACATCCCGATCTCGTCGAAATTCGTGATTTTGTATTGTTCGTTGGCGAGATCGAACAAACCTTTCCGCAGATAACTGAGAATCAGCAGCTTGCTGCTGCGATGCTGCATAAAGGTGTCTGGGCTGAATTTAAAGCATTTCCTGAAGAAAGCGATGGCCTGGTTGAGTTCCCCGCTTTTAAACAGTTCCTTGCCTTCTTCGAACAGATTTTTGACTTCATCCACGGAAAGTTCACCGACCTTAGAATCAGAGGCGTCCACAATCTGATTTTCACGCAGCTTGATTTTTTCCCGCAGTTGAGAGATGTATTCTCGGAAGGCACTCCGGCCCGGATTTTTGTTGGCCATTTTCTCCAGATGCGCGAGCAGCCAGGTGATTTTATCTTCCTGTTCACAAATATCGGCGACAATCATGAACAGTTCTTTTTCTTCAGGGATCTTTTCCAGCAGCTCCACGCCGAGGTTCAGAGCCTTTTCATGTTTTTGCAGGTTGTAGTATCCGCGCAGCAGGATCGGTTTTATCTGCAGCGCCAGTTTCTCGTCCTTGTTGAATTCGAGATAGCGCTCATAAATCTCTCTGGACTTGTCGTCAGATCGTTTTTCCTTGAGAGCCAGAATCGTCCACAAGTGCAGAACCTCAGGGTTGGCCGGCTCCAGACGGTAAAGTGTCTCCAGAATCAGAGGCAGATCGTTGCCGAAAGTCTTGTTCCATTTTTCAAAAAGTTTTTCCCCGGAAGAATTGAAAAACTTTACGATCAGGTGCAGGAGTTCGATGTTGTTGGGTTCTTTCTTGATCAATCTGGCGTATTCGTAAAGGGCTTCGTCGGACAGAATCTCTTTTTTCAGGAAAATTTTCGCGATCAGGGAGTGGCTCTGGATGTCATTCGGATCTACTTTTATCACATTTTTCAGTGCGGTCAGGGACTTTTCATAATTTCCCTGCTGAAAGTTCGATTCAGCCCAGATTCCATAGACAGACTTTGTTTCTGAGGGAGACAGAGGCATTTTTTCAAGCTTCCGATACAGATCGCTCACTTCAGAAACTTTGCGTTCTTCAAAGGCAGACTGTAATTTTCCGAGCAGTCTTTTTTTCTTGAAAGGTCCTTGATTGAAAAGGAACCAGCCGCCGCCTGCCAACCCTGAGGTCAGCAGGATCAAGAGAAAAATCCAGCCGCTGTTTTTACGCAGTTTATAATAAAACACTTTGCTTTCCAGGGTGCGCCTGAATTCGGGGTGTTTCACCAGCTCCACCGGCAGGGTCATGGCTTTGAGAAAGTATTTGAAAGCCTGATCGTTTTTCCCGGTCTGTTCGCAGGAAAGACCGGCATAATAATAAGCTTCTACTGCTATAGGGACTTGTTCGAGCAGAAGATTGCTGGTCCTGATGCAGTCATCCCAGCGTCCCAGGTTGTAATAAGAGCGGAGAAGAAGACTGTAAAAAGAGAGGTAATCCACCAGATTCACTCGGTTTTTGTCGATGATTTCCTTCTGATATTTTTCTACAGTAAGGTTGTATTTTCCGTCCGCGAACCAGGCTACACCCATGTTCAAAGCAAGAAGGGCTTCAGATGCCTCGCGCTTGAGCTTTTGAACTTCAGTGATTCTCGCAAGGATTTCCTTATTGTTCGGGAATTGCTCCTGTGCCTTTTCGAGCTGCTCCAGAGCCTGGATGTATTCCTTCCGTTCGATGAGGCGCAGAGCATTTGTAAAGTATGGGGTGTCGATAATTTCCTTGGTTTCCACCTTGGGCCTGCTCTCCTGCTCCTTCTCCCTCATTTTGCTGATGGTGTTCAGCAGCTGGAAATATTCCTGAGTTTCAGGTTCAAAACCGAAAGCCGCGGTGATATTTTCATAAGCTCTTTGCAGGTCTTTTTTGTCTCTGAACAGCAGTGCCAGAATATAATAGGCCTTGGCTGTAGTCTTCTTCAGACCAATCGCTTCTTTCGCGAATTTTTCTGCTTTGTCAGGGTCCCCGATCTTGTAATAGACTTCAGCAATTTTGGCTGGAATCATCGCTTCTGAAGGATACTGGAGATAAAATTTATTCAGCTGATTGACAAATTTTTTCAGAGAAGCCTGAAGTTTATCGTTATTTTCCTTGGCAGGAAAAATTTTATAAAGCAGTTGATAAGTCGACGACTCCCGCTCATAATCTTCCTGGAAGTCGTATGTTTTGGCGAGCTTGTCGTAGGCGTTTGCTTCCCGGTTGTTCTTGCGGATTATGGACTTGTATTCTTTAGCTGCCAGATCATATTCCTTGTTGTTCAGGAATGTCTCTCCACGCTTGTACATCTCATCAATCGTGTATTCCTGGGTGATCGGCTGGGCAATTTCCTTGAGAGTGTTCCCTCTGATGGAATCGCTGGCTGTTTCATCATTCGCCTCAGGTTCGCTATCAGCGGGCTGGGCGGAATCGCCTTCTGTGTCCACGGTGTTGACTATCTCATCCGGGCTGTTGACTTCATATACTTCCACAGAATCATCCGCGAGGAGCGGCAAGCCTGACAGACAGACAAAAATGAGAGCATAAAGAATCCGCATTCTTTTAAATCCCTCTGTCAGTGCAGACTAACATATTCGACCATCTGCTATTCCTTGATGAGCTTACCACAGCCAAGGCAATATTCGCTGTCGATCGGATTGAGATGTGCGCAGTTGGGGCAGATGTAAAAGTTGCTGTCTTCCTCTTCCTTTTTCTGCACGATTTTTTCTGCATATTCGGTTTCTTCGCCCTTTCCGATGATCTTGTTGGCGAGTTCCACGAAACGGGTGAACTGGGAAAACTTGACTTTGCAGTCTTCATAGTAATGCTTCAGTTCTTCGTATTTACCCATTTTCTGATGGGATTCAACATTGATTTTGTGCAGGTCTTCGTCGTCGAGGAATCCTTTCTCAATCAGGGCCTTGCAGCACTCGATCGCTTTCTCATACATAGCGAAGGTAAAATAAATCTTGGCCAGTTCCCGCCTTACTTCCTGCTTATTCGGGAAGAAGCCAAGAAATTTTTCATAGAGCTCCATCGCTTCTTTCGTGCTTTCATGTTTTCTGATAAAACGGGTGACTATCAGTTTGATGATGTCTTTGTTGTCCGGTTCGACCTTGAGGTATTTCCGGTACACCGTCAATGCGTCGTCAGTATTCAATTCTTTGCTCAGGTAATACTTTGCGAGAATGCCGCAGATTTCCATGTCAGTCGGGAAGTGCTTGAAGTAGAGCTGATATTCCTGTAAAGCTCGCTCGTGGGTGGCGTTTTGCTTGAGAAAGAGCCGGGTGAGCTGGGTGTGGGCGGCGTCGATCGTATTATCGTATTTGAGAGTTTCGGTCAGAGCCTTGGTGGCCTGGGGGAGTTTACCGAGGTTAGTATAGGCCATGCCGATCTGTAAGTTGATGTCTGCCAGATCCTTCATCTGCAATTCCTCTGCATAACGTGGGTTTTCCATGATCTTCTTGTAATAGTCGATTAGTTTCTGCCATTTTTTATCGTTATAGAGATCCCTGCCTTTTGAAAGATAGGCATCTTTGGTGGGTTTGAAATTGATCAGTTCCTGTAGAAATTTGAAGAGCCAGGGAGCCGCGATCAGGATGATGATGCCGAAGATGAAATGGTCGCCGTACCGCTTCCAGAATAGTTTCTGCTTGGCGTTGGTCCAGGCTGTCTTCGCTTCCCTGTGACCAGCGTCGAAGTCCAGCACCTTTTCCGAAAGCCGGATCACTTCCTCCCATTTTTCTTCCTGCTCAGCTTGGTACATCTGTTCCAGGGTTTCGGTGAGCCAGTCTTTTTTCTGCTTCTTTTCCCGGTCTTCACCGATCGCCAGGCCTTCGAACTGCTTCCTGACTGTTTCAACATCTGCTTCGGTAGTTGCCCGGCCTGGTGTTGGAAACAGGAGCACCAATGCGCATATCATTTCAATCAGGATGTTCATCATCTTAACACCTCGCTTTTGATTTGAAATTATTGAAATGTTCAGCAGTAAGACCGTACTTGCCGACAAGAAGTCCGCATACCGTTTGCTCTCCGTGGCAGTCTGAGCCGCCTGTTGCAAGGAGATGGTATTTGTCAGTGATCAAGAAGTATTCCTTTTCCGTCATGCTGTTATGCTTGCTGTGGAAAACTTCGATCCCATCAAGCCCGTAAGGAAGGAGCCCTTTAATCTCAGCCTCCCCGTAACTGCTGGTGAAGGGATGGGCAATCACCGCAAGACCGTTGAATCTCTTGATCAGCTGGATGGCTGTTTTCGGTGTCAGTTTATGGAAATGCGGCTCATACCCGGGTTTCCCTTTCTCAAGGTATCGGCGGAAAGCGTCTTCAAATGAGAATGAAAAACCATTTTTTACAAGCACTCTGGCCAGGTGTGGCCTGCCTGGAGGAGCATTTCCCGCTTCATGAAGAATTTCCTCGAGATAGACGGTGATCCCGATTTTTTTCATGTTTTCAAGCATTTTCTTCATCCGCACTACCCTGGCCTGCTTCAGAATTTTAAGCTCTTCCAGGAACACCGGATCCTGATGGGGAATGTAATAGCCCAGAATATGGACTTCTCCCCCCGGTCCATCAGTATTCAATTCAATCCCAGGAATCACCTCTACCCCGATTTTCCGTCCTTTCTCAATGGCGGATTCAAGCCCATCGACGGTGTCATGGTCGGTAATGGAACATGCCGAAAGTCCAAATTCAAATGCCATGTTAACCATTTTTTCCGGGCTTAACAGACCGTCCGAGCAGTTTGTATGAAGATGGAGATCAGCTACAATTTCCATAACCCATTATAATATCAGCAGAGAGCCCATAATTCAAGAGGAAATGGAGAAAATAATCCCTACCGGAAATTGTAAAAAACATATTTTTCAGCTACATTTTAAAATAAATATGAAAAAAAGAGTGGATTTATTACTAACTGACCTGGGCCTGACCAGATCCAGGGAAGAAGCCAAGGCACTGATCATGAGGGGCGATGTTTTGCTCGGTGACCAGAGGGTCGACAAGCCGTCGCATCAAGTGGCTCTTGAAGATGCCGGCAGGCTCAGGCTCAAAGAGAGACTGAAATATGTCTCCCGGGGCGGCTTGAAGCTCGAACGTGCTCTCACTGAATTCAAAATCGAGGCAACCGGGAAAACCTGCCTGGACGTGGGTGCTTCTACAGGAGGTTTCACAGATTGTCTGCTCCAGAATGGAGCTGCAAAAATTTACGCTGTCGATGTCGGATACGGGCAGCTTGATTTCAAATTAAGGAAAGATCCGCGTGTGGTTTTACTGGAACGGAGAAATTTCCGTTATCTTGAAAGATCCGAAGTCGATTCGGATCTGGATTTCATCTCAGCCGATGTTTCCTTTATTTCCTTGAGACTTCTGATTTCCAAATTCCTGGAATTTTCTCTGACTTCCACTGAACTGGTGATGCTTGTCAAACCTCAGTTCGAAGTTGGAAAAGCCGATGTGGAGAAGGGAGTGGTACGCGACCGGGAACTGCATCTGCGCACCCTGTCTGAAGTGACAGGGGATTTACGCGCCGCAGGCTTCAGATTGAGAGGAGCAACTCATTCTCCGATCACTGGCCCCAAGGGAAATATCGAGTTCCTCCTGCACCTCGGGCTGTCAGGGCTTGATTCCCCCGTTGATTTCAGCGATATTATAAAGAAAGCTTGGTTTGAACTATATGACAAAGGAACTTGAATTCAAGAAAATTGGACTGTTCGTCAACCCTGCCCGGCCGAGTACCGCTGACTGCTCGATTAAAATCAGGCACTGGCTGGAGCTGAATCGGGTTTCATACGAGTATTTCAACGATTATCCGCTGTTTTCAGACTGGCCTGACAAAGGCTGTCGTTATAGCCATCTGGACCTCGCCATTGTGCTGGGCGGGGATGGGACTTTTCTGAATGTAGCCAGAGCCATGGCTCTCTCTGATGTACCCCTCTTCGGTATTAATGTTGGGAGGCTCGGGTTCCTTACCGAAATTGACTTCAGGGATGTGGAGGAAAGGCTTTCGGACGTCTTGGCAAAGCGTTTTCAGCTGCAGAAACGCTATTTTCTGAAGGTGACTGTCTACGAAAGAGAAACCAGGAAGAGCTTCATTGCGATTAATGACGCGGTGATTTCCCGTGCCAGGCATGCCAGGCTGATCAAGATCGAGATCAGGCTGCAGGACCAGGTGGTGGAGAGCTACCGCGGCGATGGAGTGATCTTCTCTTCCGCCACCGGTTCCACCGGGTACTCCCTTTCTGCAGGCGGCCCGGTAGCCTACCCTGAAATGCGTACGATCATAGTCACTCCAATCGCGCCCCATTCGCTCAGCTGCAGGCCGATCGTGATGCCGCCGGGTGCAGTCCTTTCAGCCAGGGCCGAAGAGGCACAGGATGATGTATTGCTGACGATTGACGGCGTTTCGGGCATCCAACTGGGACCTGAAAGCTGCGTGGAAATACTCTCACCCTCGACTTTCATCAATGTCCTGACTTTCAAAGAGATCAATTTTTTCTCTGTCCTGCGGAAAAAACTTGGGAACTGATATGTCCCAATTGCCTTTCACCACAGCCAATTTTTTCGGCAGGGAACAGGAACTTGATCATCTGATGTCAGGCTTTCCCGGTCACAAAGTGATTGTGATCTCCGGTATACCTGGAATCGGAAAAACCTCGCTGGGTCTTAGTTTCGCAGGCCGCCTCAACGCCAAAAAGGCGTACCAGGATCGGATTTTCTGGATCACCTGCAAGAATGGCTGGGACCTGGACGACCTTTCGACTGAAATCGCTCAGAAAATCAAGGAAATATACGGAATCAGGACAGAAATCTCCTCAGGCTCAAAGATTCCAGAAAAGATCGTCAGAATCCTGGATGAAAATTCACTGATCCTGTTCATCGACGATTTTCATCTGGTTTCGGATCAGCTTTCCGGCCGTTTTGTAGAGACAGTCCTTTCAGGCTTGAAGAAAGGGAAACTTGTGATCCTGTCCCGCAAACGGGCCGAAACATACGGCGTCAATGATCCTGATTATCTGATCCTGAATCTGGAAGGAATGAGCTTCCAGGATTCTTCCAGAATGATGGACTCCTATTTTGAACTGCATGAAATGGATAAACTGCCTGAACGCTTAAAACATGAATTGTACCGGAAAATCCGGGGGCATTCTTTTTCACTCAAACTGATGATCAGCCTCCTGGTGTCGGGCGGATATTCCCCGCAGTATCTGCTGGAAAATCCTTCTGACTACCTGGCAGAACGAAACAGATATCTGCTGGACAGGGTCTGGGAGAGACTTTCCGGAAAAGACAAGGAGATAGTATCCCGCCTTTCTGTCCTCAGAATCCCGGTTTTCCCTGATAGGCTGCCTCACCCTGACAATGCTGGAACCAGGCGCAGCATGAAAAACCTGAGGAACAACTACCTGGTTGAAGTGAATCATTCAGGTGCCGTTTCAGTGCATGATCTGTTCAAAGAATACACCGACAGGATCATGGATCAGGCTGAAAAGAAGAAACATCATTTCGAGGCTGCTCTGAAGTTCAGTCAAGCCGATTCAACCCCTGTCGAACTGCTGGAAGCGTTTTATCATTTCGTCCAGGCTGAAATCCCGGAAAGGGCAGTAGACACGGCTCTGGAAATCCACAAGAAACTCCTGATTCTCGGGGAGAAAACCGAGAGCTTCGATACTGTGCTCGCACAGGCATTGAAACTCTCGTCCGGCTACAGGGGGCAAGAGATCTTCAGAGCCAGAATCGAATACCTGTTATCCAGAAAGATTACTCAAGAAGTGGAAAGCCTGATTGCTTCCCTCAGTTCAAAAACAGAGCGCGACCTGTTGACGGCTGAGCTTAAGTTCTGCCTCTCTAACTACTCTGAAGCTGCAGAATTTTACAGGAAGGCATTGACAAAGCTCCAGTCAACAGAAGACAGAGTCGGTGCCCTGACTCAACTCGGGCTGGCTTATAATTACCTGGGCAATGTTGAACTCTCAGCCGAACACCTGGAGCAGGCGATCGGGGAGGTGGATCAGATTTCCACTCCTCTGTTCAGAGCCAGGGTTTTTACCAGTTATTCAATTTTCCTGACATACAGAGGCAGGATCGAAGATTCCCTGAAATATCTCGAGCTCGCCGAACAGATTTTCAGGGATTCTGGAGCCACGGAACAGCTGGCTTTCACGCTGCGCCAGAAAGCTTACAATCTACGCGAACTCTGCAGAAGGGAAGAGGCGGTGGTGACCTTGAGGCGTGCCATCCGCATCCACAAGAAAATCCGTGCTTTACGGGATCTGATGAGGGATTACAGCTTACTGGCATGCACTTTCACTCTGCTGAAACGATACAAGGATTCGATCAGGATTCTCAGGAAAGCCCTGAAAACCGCCTCCAAGTTCAGCTGGACCTTTGAACAGGCCAGCCTGCAGCGGGGAGTAGGTGAGGTCTGTACTTATACCGGTGACAACGCCGAGGCTGAACTCAGCTTCAAAAAAGCCCTGGAACTATATGAAAAAATTGATTTTCCCACCAACAAGATTTGGGCACACCAGCTTTACGCTCAGTTTCTGCTGATCAATAACGAGCCTGCCCGCGCTCTGCCGCATCTCGAACTTGCGGGGAAATTCTCGGAACAGAGCGACAACCGGGAGTTGCTGGTTTACTTTTATTATTTCATGGCCAGGGCTAAAGGAATGCTTCTGGAAACGGAAACCGAAAAATTTTACCTGCAGCACTTCCGGACTACCATGGAGCAGTTTTCGCCAGGATATCAGCGCTGGATAAATTATGGTCTGGAACTTGCCGAGGATGCCTTCAACAAAGCGCACGAAAACTGTATCTTTCTTACTTCCAAGGGCAGAAACATTGTCTCCTTCAAAGAGCTTGAGGTGAGCTGCAGAAGAAAAAACGGATTTGAGATTTTCATTGATTTCATCAATCATGAAATGCTGCTGAAGGGAAGGATTGTGAAGATATTCCAGCGCCAGAAGCTTTGCAGCCTGCTGCTTGAACTGGTCCGTGAACCTGGTGCAGTTCTTCGGACTCCTGAAATTTTCGAACTGGTATTTGGGAATAAATACGAGCAGGAGAGTGACGGGAACTCAGTCAGGAACGCGATTTACCAGTTGCGGCTATTGCTGAGGGACAACAAGAACGAGCACTTCATCCGGTCTTCACCGGAAAAGGGCAGCTATTTCTTTAACCTGCACACTGATTTCTGCATCGTGCTGCCACAGGATTCAAGAAAACGGGATTAAAACAGCTAAGCTGTTCAAAAACAGATGGATGCAAGGCGTGACGAGCCATTTGAGCGGAGTGTACCTTAATGTACATGAAGCGAAAATGGAGAGGAGCAACGAAGCAGCCGACTGTTTTTCAACAGCTTAGAACTTGGGTATCGGGCAGATCCCGTCGTGGCAGCCTTCCTCTTCCGGACGCGAGGTGTCGCCTTTTCCGGGCTTTTGAAATCGCAAATTCTTAAGAAGTGATTCGAGCTCAACGATGGAGAAATTGCCCAGCATCAGCTGCTCTCCGCTCTTATTCAGCACCAGGAAAGCCGGAATTCCGGTGATGCCGTAAAGCTTGATTACATCACCCTTTTCGTCCATCAGGCAGGGGAGAGAGAGATTGAATTTTTTGAAGAACGCCTTGATTTCATCTGCCGTTTCCATGGCATTGACAGCTATGAATTTTGTACCAGGATATTTATCCTTGATGGAGTCTATTCCAGGAATATCTTTCTGGCAGTGGCTGCACCAGCTGGCGAAAAACACGAAAACAAGGTTGCTGGCAGGATAATTTTCCTTGAGATTGAATTTTTTACTTTGAGTGTCATAATAGGGAAGTGTGAAATTCTTGGCCTGCTCGTTTGAGCCGAGAATCTTCTGGTCAGCTTTGCCCGGAAAATTGTGACCCCAGGTGGGTAAAATGAAGCTTAGAAATAAAAAAAGAAGGAACAACTTCATATCTACCTCCACTCCATACTCATTACTGCTATCATTATACCCGGAATTTATGAATTCTACAAGTTTTTTGACAGAGCCTTAAGCGCTTCCCGTTGAAGCACAGGCTGGTTGCAGCAGAGAAAGCATTCCACATGGCTGAGGTCGAGAGGCAGGCATTCTTTCTGCAGAAGTTTCAGCGCCAGATACTGCAGGGAAAAGTCCCGTGATTTAAGGCAGTGCTCGATGATGTCTGTGTTTTCATGAATCTTTTCAGGCTCGATCTGCTGCAGGTACTGATATTTGAGGTTCGTTTTCAGCTCTCTGAAAGTACTGAGACTGGCAGTACAGATTTTTTTCCGCAGGTATTTACGATTCCAGTTGTCAGGCAGGCGTGAATAAAAATCGAGGATCATCAGATTCGCCTGTTCTTCTTTGAGAGATAAAGATTTTCCAGGGGTCTGCTCGCCGATGGGAAGCGAGTTCAGTTCCCTGAATGACTGCTTCTGCCGCCTGGCGATCAGGAAAACAGTAAGAAACAAGGCGGCCGGATAGATCAGAAGAAACCAAAGCATTGTCATGGATTGCGAAAACACCCCCAAACCATATATCTTAGAAGGTATCGGAAGATTGGAGCAGCAATGTATAGGTATTTTTCTGAGTATTATGACCTGATTATGGCTGATGTCGAATATGAGGAATGGATCGGATATCTGCAGCAGCTGATCGAACTTTCCGAAACCAAAGTGGAAAGTGTACTGGAACTTGGCTGTGGTACCGGGAACGTCTTGCTGGAATTGGAAAGACAGCTTGATTTTAAATTGATGGTGGGACTGGACGAGAGTTTTGAAATGGTGAACAGAGCCAGGAACAAGGCTCTACAGTGCGATTCCAGATGCCGTTTCCTGGTTTCCAGAATGCAGAGTTTCTGCCTGAACCGGCGCTTTGATCTGATCCTTTGTCTGTTCGACACTTTGAATTACCTGATTGACGAGCACAGCCTTCGACAGACTCTGGTGAACACCTATCGAAGCCTCTCAGACAGGAAACTTCTGATCTTCGATACAATCACCATGCGTAAGCTTCAGAACCTTTTTCCAGGCGGTTCTCTCGGAAAAGACAATGGAGACTGGGCATATATCTGGGAAAGCCAGTGCCTGCAGTTAAATAAAATTTACAATATCAAGAGCACATTTTTCCAACGCAGTGAAGGTAAAACTTTTTTCAAACACGTTGAGAACCATGCCAAAAGAATATATACTATCGATGAGCTCAAAACAGTATTAACGGAAATGAACTTTGAAATTCTCGGGATCTACGATGCCTATAAATTCAAAATCCCTGACGAGCGATCTGAAAGGGTATTCTTCCTCTGCCGCAAAGGAGGCTTTTAGATGAAGAAGCGTTTCATACTGGATACCAACGTGCTGATCCACGATCCGGAAGCTTTTCTGTGTTTTGAGGACAATGAGGTGATCATCCCGATGATCGTAATCGAGGAGCTGGATCACCTCAAGAGCAGGCCAGGCACAGTCGGGCAGAACGCCCGCCGGACCATCAAGAATCTCGAAGCCATGCGTAAGCTTGGCAGCCTCCATGACGGAATCATCATGAAGGAAGGTGGATTTCTCAAGATCGAATGGAGTTTCCATGCGGTCCAGAACATCCCTGAAACAATGGACCCTCACAAACCTGACAATCAGATCATTGCAGTGGCCCAGGAATACTCGGGTCAGGACAGTTCCATTCCAGTAGTGATCGTTTCAAAGGACACCAATGTCCGGATCAAAGCCGATGCCCTTGGGTTGCGCGCAGAAGACTATGAGACAGACAAGGCAAATGTGGCGGAAATTTTCAAGGGTTTTGAGATCATCGAAGTGCAGAAAAAGATCATCGATCAGTTCTATCAGAGTTACGAACTGAAACTGGAAGATCATCTGTTTTTCGCCAACCAGTGCGTTCTGCTCAGGACCAAGAACGCTTCCCATTCAGTTCTCACCAAATACTGCGTGGAGAGAGACCGCCTGATTCCGCTCTTCCATATCAGCGCCAAGCCGTGGGGAATCGAACCCAGAAACCTGGAGCAGCGCTTCGCGATCGAACTCCTGCTCGCTGATGATGTAAAACTCGTCACTCTGCTCGGTTCAGCCGGCACCGGAAAAACCCTGCTCGCCCTGGCCGCCGGATTACAGAAAATCCTGGACGAAAAAGTCTACAAGCGGATGCTGGTGGCACGTCCGATCGTGCCCATGGGTAAGGACATCGGCTATCTGCCTGGCAGTAAGGACGAAAAGCTCACTTCCTGGATGCAGCCGATCACGGATAATCTTGATCTTCTGTTTGGGGCTGATGTGCGTAAAGAATATAATTATTTATACGAAAACGGGCTGATTCAGATTGAAGCCCTCACATATATCCGCGGACGCTCACTGCCGAACAGTTTCATCATTATTGACGAGGCTCAGAACCTTACTCCGCACGAGATCAAGACCATCATCACCCGTGCCGGAGAAAATTCCAAGATTGTTCTGACAGGCGATCCATTTCAGATTGATAATCAGTATCTGGATGAATCCAGCAACGGGCTGTCATTTGTGGCGGAGCGCTTCAAGTCTCACGCCATTGCCGGGCATATTGTACTGATGAAAGGGGAACGTTCCAAGCTGGCATCGATTGCCGCACAACTGCTTTGAATATATGCGCTTACTGCTGCTGGTTCTGATTTTTACGAGCTGCCTCTTTGCCGATGAAGACAGCAGGCTGCTGTCCGAACGCTGGTATTCCTGGGCAAATTTTTATTACAACCTGGGTAAAATGGACAAGGCTTTCGAATTTGCCGAAAAAACCCTTGAAATCAATCCCTATCACGAAGGGGCATTTCTGGTCCTGCAGCAGGTCCGGGAAAAGAAACCTGACCTCAAGTCCAAATGGGAATCGATTTCTCTGCCTGAACTTAAATCCAAGAACAAGGATACCCAGAACTGGTATACCAGCGGTCTGGAGAGATTCTTCAAAGCCGATTTTGTTCGTTCTTTTTATTGCTTTCTGGAGGCCTTCAAGATCGATCCTGATGATGAGGCGGTCAGGATCATGTATTATCGCAGCCATTTCAAAGTGAATCTCTCACAGATGGCCGCAGAAGAGAAACGTGATCTGAAGACACTCTGGAACAAAGTGGTGGCTGAAAAAAAGAAGGACAGCGAATCGTCGTATTACTGGTTCCTGCTCGGCAAGTACTATTACGAGAAAACCAGTGAACAGCAGAAAGGGTTGGACTGTTTTGAGATTTCTCTGGCGCTGGATGACAAAAATCAGGACCTGATCGCTTATCTCAAAGGGATAGAGGACAAGAAAAAGGCTGAGGAAGAAGCGAAGCAGGAGCTCGAACGGCAGAAATTGATTGAATTTGAGAAGAGGAGGCTGGAAGAAGCCGAAGCAGAAACTAAGCGGAAAACCATGCAGTCCAGCGAAGAGATTACTGCCCTGCGGGATCTGGAAGCGGAAAAGAAATCCAGAGAAGAGGAAGTCCGCCTGGAAAAACTAAAAAAATACAAGGCAAGCATTGATATAACAGAAATCAAGACCGAGAATTTCGCTCCCAAAACAGAGGAAGTGTCACAGAAACCTCCTGAGGAAGAAAGCGCAGCCGAAAAGTCCCGCAAACTGGTGAAGAAATTCTTCGGCAAAGGCGAGAAGCTTCTGAACGCTTCCGGTGAAATTCAAGCGCTGCCTGAGATTGAATCCGCTTTCCTGGAAATCCTCAGACAGTATCCTGAGGATCTGAAGTCCAACTATTACCTGATGCTGATCGCTTTGAAAAAAGGCGAGACAGGCCGGACCATCGAATTCGCAATGGATACCATGAAAATAGTGCAGAAATATTCATATCCGGACAAGGAATTTGAACAGCAGGCCCTTGAAAATCTGGATTGTTATCTGAGAAGTGTGGTGATACAGGCTGCGCTGGAAGCATTCAACAACAGGGAAAAGATGCAGCTCGATCAGAAGAATTTTGACATGAAGACGCTGGAAAAAATGGGCTACCTGAAGAAACGGACCAGGAATCTGAAACTGGATTTCAAGACACCTGAAGGAAAGCAATTCAAGCTGGAATGGAAGGTGGAAGGAAATAAATGCGGGAGATACTGGTATAATTATTTTTTAAATCCCCAGGGGCTGATCGAATGCCAGGTGCACGGCCTGTCGCCGTTCCTGAAAGAGAACGCCCTGGTGGAAGAATATTAAGCATAGTAATCGCATTCAATCTAATTGCTTGTTCATTGCATGAGGTTGGTAAGTTAGTAAGTTAGTAGGGAAGGAGTGACTAGTGAAAAAAGTTATGTTAATACTCGCAATTCTGATCATTGCCCTGGCTATCGGATTCATCGCTTCGTCTTCAAATAGTAATTCGTCCGGCAACTCAGGTGTTGAAGCTCCTGGTTCTTCCGGAACCCCGGGAGAATTAAACCAGGAACAGTCAACTGCAGCCGAAGGAGTAGATGAACTGACAATTACAACCGTCTCATCCAACCTGATAATCATTCCGGTAGAAACTTCTGAGATCAGGGCTGTATTCAGCGGAAAGAGCGGCATCAGCATTCCAGCTGGGAAAGCGCCCAGCCTGGAACTGGAGAAGGCGGGAAACAAGGTCCAGATCAGGTTGAAATATCCCGGAAATACTGAAGTTTCATTTTTCAGCATCAATTTTGATTCCAGACTGGAAATTTATCTGCCTGACCGGTCATTCGCTAAAATTACGGCAGATACTGTTTCCGGCAACATCGAATGCCCGAGAATCGCAGCCAGGAATCTGTCTATGACCACTGTTTCCGGTGGAATGAATCTCGGACTGATCGTGGCTGAGAACGCCAGGTTCAGCACTAACAGCGGTGATCTGCTTTTTACTAGAATTTCGGCGGTTACAACGAACAGCAGTTCGATTTCAGGCAGACTGAGATTCGACGAACTGCTCTCTGATGAGTCCAGTTTGACCACTACCAGCGGACAGATTGGTATTTCTCAATTCAAAGGGAAACTGGGGCTGAAGACAGTTTCCGGCGACGCTGACCTGACCCTGACCGGCGGCTCGGTCGAAATATCCTGTGAGGCAGTCTCAGGCAGTCTGAAGCTGGCTTTTTCCAATCCTGCAGGATTCAAGGCTGATCTTTCCTCCATGTCTGGCGAGATTACCTGCGGGTTCGAGCTGACCGACGAAAAGAAGGATCTGAAAGAGCTGACAGGCAGCTTCGGCGACGGCAGCGGCACTGTAAAAATGAAGACTGTTTCAGGGAATATTTTACTAAAAAATACGAAGAATTAACTTTTTAAAAGGAGCGAACATGAGAGACTTCAACACCATCCTGCTGACACTGTTCCTGGGATTCTATTTCACAGCCTGGGGAGCGCCGGAAGCAACGAAAACACAGGAAAACATGGTTACCGGCGCAATTTCGGATCTCAAAGCCACTCCAGACAATGTAAAGAAAATCAAGGCCGGCTTCATCTATGTGGGGCCTGTGGGAGACTATGGCTGGTCCAATGCCCATGAAATGGGCCGGCAGTATGTGATGAAAAAATTCCCCTGGCTTCAGTCCATGATCGTGGAATCAGTGCCTGAAGCAGACTCGTCCCGCGTGATCGACAGACTGGTAAGGGAAGAGAAATGCGATGTGGTCTTTACCACCAGTTTCGGTTACCAGGATGCCACCGCAGATGCAGCCAAACGCTATCCTGACAAGATCTTCATGCACTGCTCAGGCTATAAGCGCGACAAGAATCTGGGCACCTATTTCGCAGAACTCTATCAGCCTTATTATCTTTGCGGCCTGATGGCAGGAGCGCTCACAAAAACAGGCAAAGCAGGCTATATCGGAGCCCAGCCGATCCCTGAAGTCATCCGCCATATCAATGCCTTTGCGCTGGGAGTCCGCGACGCCAATCCCAAGGCAAAAGTGCAGGTGAAATGGCTGTTTTCCTGGTATGATCCTGCCAAAGCCAAGGAAGCCGCTGAAGCGCTGGTTGCAGAAGGCTGCGACGCCTTGTCCTTCACCGAGGATTCTCCTGCAGTGATCCAGGTGGGGGAAGAGCATACCAAGGCAGGTAAACCGGTTTATACCTTCAGCCATTACAGCCCGATGCAGAAATTCGGTCCGGACTCAGTGGTATCCGGCCAGCTCGTGGACTGGGGCGTGATGTATGAAACGATCCTGAACAAAATCCATGACAATAAATGGGACAACAGCGATTACTGGTGGCTGCTCAGGGAAAAGGCTGCCATATTGGGCGGGGATTATCAGAACCGCATCAACCCGAAATTCGTGGATCTACTCAAGGGGATCACCAGGGAAGTCGCCACACTCGGCACAGTCAGCGTTTACGACCTGGTGGAAAAGCGGCTTTCCCAGATGAGCGCAGACACAATAGAATTCGAGCCTTTCACTGGCCCGATCAAGGATCAGTCCGGGGCAGTCAAGATCCCTGAAGGCCAGAAGGAAGACCATGACATGCTCTGGAGCATGAACTGGTTCGTGGAGAATGTAGAAGGCGCGATACCTAAGTAAAGCGATCAATACAGGCCAAGGGAGGATTTCGTCCTCCCTCATATGGATGACCTGCCTGTCAAGAGGAAACAACTTTCAAAACCTGTTTATGAGTTCCGTGAACTTTCAACCTCATATTCGCGTGCTGGTTAACGCAGTAAGCTCAGTCCGAATGTGAT
>JAQTZZ010000013.1 GCA_028687545.1 Candidatus Wallbacteria bacterium | reverse complement strand
GCCAGACGTCCGAGTAATAAGCTGTGCCGTTGAATCCTCCTGTGACCCAGAGTTCATTTGTGAAGGCAGTTGCACCTGCTCCGTATCTTGGCGGGAATTCCGCATTGCCGTTGGTCTGATGCCATAAAGCTCCATAAACAGGCAGGTAGTTCCCAGCCACCTGAATATCAGCATTTTCCATAGTACCTGCACTGTTGGCAGGAGTGACGTAGTTTGTCACATCTTTGTAGCTGACCTCAAAAGTAGTTGCTGTCGCAATTTGCAGCGATTCCCCACTGTAGTTCCAGGTGTTCCCTCCGTCAATGCTCCATTGGGCGCCTGCAGTGATTGCAGCGCTCGGTGTGATAGTCACTGACAGCAGATATTTTTCAGGATCGTCATAATAGCACCAGGTGTCGTTCAGATATGGGGTAGATCCGGTCGAGCCTCCTATGATCCACAAAGACCCGTTGAATTCTGTCATGGAGTGACAATATCTTGGAGAAAGCCCTGTAGCAGGAGCTTGAATCCAGTTCACTCCGTCTTTTGTGTACCAGACATCTGCTACTGTTGTTCCGCCTGTGGTCTTCCCGCAGGAGAGCCACAACCTGCCGTCATAAGCTGCGCAGGTCCCGAATCTTGCGCCGAATGGTCCCTGACTGCATACCTGGGTCCAGTTGGCTCCGTCTGCGCTGTTCCAGACATCCCGTAAATAGGTATTGTTTGTAGTCGTGTATCCGCCTACCGCCCAGATTTTATTGTCATACACTGCAGTGCCCAGGCAATAACGGCTCGCGAATGGAGCGTCGCACTCCTTGGTCCAGGTAATTCCATTGACACTGCTCCAGACATCATTCTTGCTCACACTGCCTGTTATGCATCCGCCGATCAGCCAGAGTTTACCGCCAAACGATTCCAGTCCAGTTGCATTCCTTGCTCCGAATCCTCCGTCAGCAGTTACCTGGGTCCAGTTCTTGCCATCAGCGCTCTGCCAGACATCGGCCTTGAGCCCAGTGCTTACTCCTCCGCCTGCAATCCAGATCTTGCCGTCATGCACTGTGCAGCCGAAAGAATAACGGGCTGTGAAAGGTGCGTCGCATTCCTTGGTCCATGTAATGCCGTCACCAGTGCTCCAGACATCATGTCTGTAAGTTCCGTCATAGCCGCCTATTACGAACAGCTTCCCATTCAGTACCGCGCTTCCATGTCCATAGCGTCCGCCGAATCCTGCAGTCTGCCCCTGGGTCCAGGCTACAGCCTGATAAGTGCAGGTTATATTAACATCTCCAGCCTCCATAGTTCCATACACAGACTCCGGCTGGCTGTATCCGACAGCGTCCCTGTATTCCACAACATAGTTGCTGCCTTCAATCAGGCTGACGCTTACTCCACTGTTTCTCCACTGAATTTCTCCGGATAATCTCCATCCTGCTCCTGAAGAAACTGCACCAACAGGATTGAGTATAACAGTCAGGTTATGGCTAAGATTCTGATTGTAAGGAACATATGTCACATTTTCGGTAGTGCCGATGAGCGGCATCACACCTTTCAGAACATCTGGAGTGCAATATCCTCCGGTCTGCCTGAATTCCAGCATGTAGCCATCGCTTTCCTGCACTGATGCGCTTGTGCCTGAATTACGCCAAACGCTTTCTCCTGTCATTCTCCATCCTGCGCCTGAAGCCACTGCATCAGCAGGATTCAATTGCACTGTCAATTGTCCGAGCACAGGGGCTTCGTAATAACTCCAGGTGTCGTTCAAGTATGGCGTGGTTCCGGTAGATCCGGCAATGATCCAGAGAGATCCGTTGAATGCTGTCATGGAATGGCAGTATCTTGGAGAAAGGCCTGTTGAATAAGCCTGGGTCCAGTTCACTCCATCCTTAGTGTACCAGATGTCTGCAACTGTCGTGTCCCCATAGGTCTTCCCGCAGGAAAGCCAGAGCCTTCCATTGTATGAAGTACAAGTCCCATACCTTGCACTGAATGGATTTTGGCTGCTCACCTGGGTCCAGTTCTTCCCGTCTGTGCTGTTCCAGACGTCTTTCAAATAAGTGTTATTGGTTGTAGTGTAGCCGCCGACAACCCAGATTTTATTGGCATACACTTCTGTGCCATGGCAGAAACGGCTTGTGAAAGGAGCGTCACATTCTTTGGTCCAGGTAATTCCATCAACACTGCTCCAGACATCATTTCTGCTAGCACCTCCGGTTATGCATCCGCCGATCAGCCAGAGTTTGCCTTCAAACGACAACAGACTTGCTGCGCTTCTTGCAGTAAATCCACCGTCAGCAGACACTTGTGTCCAGTTCTTTCCGTCAGAGCTCTGCCAGACATCTGACTTGAGAACAGTGCTTGCATTCCCGCCTGCAATCCAGATCTTACCTTCATGAACTGTGCAGCCGAATAGGTATCTGGAACTAAAAGGAGCATCGCATTCCTTGGTCCAGGTCAAACCATCAATTGTGCTCCAGACATCATGTCTGTATGTTCCGTCGTATCCGCCAATCACGAACATTTTCCCGTTCAGGACCACGTTCCCATGCCCATAGCGTCCGCCGAATCCTGCTGTCAGGCCCTGGGTCCAAGGGACAGCCTGGTATACGCAGGTTACAGTGATATCTCCTGCTTCCATAGTCCCATGCACGGATTCAGGCTGGCTATAGCCGATCACATCACGATATTCCACAGTACAGGCACTGCCTTCAATCAAGCTGACGCTTGAGCCGCTACCTCTCCACAGGTTTTCTCCTGATAATCTCCACCCTGCTCCTGAAAAAACCGCACCTGGAGGTGAAATTGTTACTGTCAGGTTATGGCTCAGGTTCTGATTGTATTCAGCATACGTCACATTTTCGGTAGTGCCGTCAATCGGCATCACGCCTTTCAGAACATTTGGTGTGCAGTACCCTCCGGTCTGCCTGAATTCCAGCTTGTAGCCATCGCCTTCCTGCACTAATGCGCACGATCCTGATCCGCGCCAACTGCTTTCTCCAATCAATCTCCATTCTGCACCGGAAGTCACGGCATCAGCAGGATTCAATTGCACTGTCAATTGTCCGTAAACAGGCTCTTCATAATAATTCCAGGTGTCGTTTAGGTAAGGAGCAGATCCGGTTGATCCGGCAATGATCCACAATGAGCCATTGAAAGCAGTCATAGAATGGCAATATCGCGAGGTGAGTCCAGTGGACACAGCCTGGGTCCAGCTGACCCCATCCTTTGTATACCATACATCGGCAACTGTTCCTCCACCTGTCGTTTTCCCGCAGGAGAGCCACAGCCTGCCGTCGTATGCTGCGCAGGTCCCAAATCTTGCGCTGAACGGGCCCTGACTGCAGACCTGAGTCCAGTTTTTCCCGTCTGCGCTGTTCCAGACATCCCTCAAATAGGTATTGTTGGTAGTAGTGTATCCACCTACCACCCAGATTTTATTAGCATACACTGAAGTCCCATGACAATATCGACTTGTGAACAGAGCGTCACATTCTTTGGTCCAGGTAACTCCATTGTAACTGCTCCAGACATCGTTTTTGCTGCAGCCGGCAATGTTCCCGCCGATCAGCCATAGTTTACCCTCAAACGACTCCAGCACTGCTGCGTTTCTTGCTCCGTACCCTCCGTCAGCAGTCACTTGAATCCAGTTCTTGCCGTCCGGACTCTGCCAGACATCAGATTTGGTTCCAGTGCTTACACCTCCGCCTGCAATCCAGATCTTGCCGTCATGCACTGTGCAGCCGAAAGAATAGCGAGCTGCAAAAGGTACGTCGCATTCCTTGGTCCAGGCAATGCCGTCAACGGTACTCCAGATATCGCGCCTGTATGTTCCGTCATAGCCGCCGATCACGAACAATTTCCCGTTCAAGACAGCGCTTCCATGCCCATAGCGTCCGCCAAAGGCAGCACTTGCAGTTTGCCTGCTCCAGGCAGGTGCTGAATAAGTTCCTGTTTCAGACTTGTCGGTTGTGCTCACTGTGCCGGTAATATTTGCAGGCGGTTCGTATCCTATAATGTCCCTGAAAGTGATCTCGTAAGTGGCTCCTTCCAGCAGGTCCACATAGCTGCCGCTGCTTCTCCAGTTGCTCTCGCCCAACAATTTCCATTTGCCGCCTGCGTTGTATGCAACTGAAGGACTGATATTGACTGTCAACTTATGAGAAGGTATGACTGAATAGGCAGCAAA
This sequence comes from Candidatus Wallbacteria bacterium, assembly GCA_028687545.1. Classification (NCBI taxonomy): domain Bacteria; phylum Candidatus Walliibacteriota; species Candidatus Wallbacteria bacterium. Next base: position 81,472 of record JAQTZZ010000013.1, on the reverse strand, counting down.
TTCAGTGGTATCTGAAGTACCCATGGTCCCACTGATACTGGCAGGTGCAACCCATCCGGCAAGATCGTTTCTGAAAAGAACTTCATAAGTCCCGCCTTCGCGCACTGAAACTGCGTCTCCGCTTGATCTCCAGCCGGATTCACCCAGGAACTTCCAGGAAGCGCCTGCATTCACAGCTCCCTGCGGCGTCAGATTCACAGTGAAAGTATGCGTGATGGGCATGTAATCCTGGACAATTACAGTTTCCTGGGAACCAACCGTGCCAGAGATATTGGCAGGAGTCTGCCAGCCCTGTATAGGTTTGAATTCGATCTCATAGGCAGTGCCCTGTGCCATAAACAATACTGTGCCTGAATCGCACCAATCCTGGGTACCTGTATAGCGCCATTTCGCACCTTCTGCAACCGCAGCTTCAGGTTGCAGTGTTACTGAAAGGCTCTGGGAACTTCTTCTGGCCGCTTCCACCCAGAGATCCCCAAGAACACCTTGCTGGCATAAGCCACAGGCTATCAGCATGGAACCGTTGAATGTCACAGAACCAGCCATAGCTCTTGCGCAGCAGCCGGAATAATCTGTTATCTGCTGCCAGATGAAGCCGTCTGAGCTTTTATAATAACTAGGATCGTACATTGTAAAATCAGGATCCAGTGTCCCACCGACAATAATCAGTGTATCTCCTATAACACCACCTGAATGGAAGAATCTTCCCCCAATTCCCGCAGTTTGAGTCAGAAGTGTCCAATTAATTCCATCGTCAGTGCTCCACACATCATCAAGCAAATTTGTTCCGTCGCAGCCACCGATTAGGTAAGCTTTATTCCCATCTGAAACCACGCATTGCCCGTATCGTGCTCCAAACAGGGAAGACTGCACTTCCAGAGTCCAATCACTACCATTGCTCGTGCTCCAGATGTCGCTGTGGAGTGATGTTCCGTCACTGCCGCAAACGACCCAAAGTTTCCCGTTCAATGCGTAGCTGGAGTGGCCGAAACGGGGACCGAAGGGAGCGGCTTCTGTCTCTGTTATCCAGGTATTGCCGTCCGATGATCTCAAGACATCGGTCAGATAATTTTGCCCGGATATGCCGCAGATCAGCCAGAGGCTATTATTCCAGCTTGTAAGAGTGTGTCCGAATCTACCGTTGCCTGGAATGCATTCCTCAGATACATTCCAGGTTAACCCATTGTCTGAACACCAGACGTCATTTAATTCCGAAGTATTGTCAGAACCTCCGATCAACCAGCATTTCCCGTTGAATACTGTCATTGCAGCACCAAATCTGGGTGGTATGAACGCCTCCTCGTTCAGGTTGGTCCAGTTTTTCCAGGTATAGATTACTTCTACAGTCAGATCATCCTGAGGCATGACTCCAGAGATGGCTGCAGGCTGGTAGTAATCGTCCACTGGTTTGAGTTCAATAGAATAATTATCACCTTCATAGATGTAAGCAGAGTTCCCTGTGTAATTCCAGGGATTGTCGCCTGCCACTTTCCATTGCGCTCCTTTATAGACAGCATCCTCCGGAGAAATTACAACATCAATCCTATGCGCCTGTCTGTAATCAGCGTTTATCACAGTATCACTGTTCAGTGTACCGCTGACAGCCATCGGAGTATGATATCCCTGCACATCGGAAAACAGCAGTTTGTATGACTGATGTTCAGGCAATTCTATGGTGCTCAGAGAATCCCTCCAGTAATCTTCACCTGATAATCGCCACTTCGCACCTGAATCCACTGCAGAACTTGGAAATAGATTTACTGCCATTGAATATCGCGTTTCAGAAGATGATCTTGCCTGAAAAATTTGGAGACTCCGTTAGCGTAGGGTACATGTAAAAGACGGAGGAAAATTTATGGCTAAGAAACCCCGAAAGATTTATGACAAGGAATTCAAATTGCAGGCACTCAAGCTGAGTGTTGAAAGAGGCAATCAGGCGGAAGTTGCAAGAGATCTTGGAATTCATCAGACCACGCTGTCCGGCTGGAAGCACGAGTTCATGGACAAAGCAGAAAAGCTCTACCTGGCTGGTGGAAAAACACCGGAAGAAATCAAGATCAAAGAGCTTGAAAAAGAGCTGACCCTAGTGAAAATGGAGCGAGACGTGTTAAAAAAAGTTGTGGCCATCTTCTCAAAACCGCAGAAATGAAATGCATGATAATCGATGAAAACCGCGGTGAATACGCAATTGAGAAGGTGGCCGAAATACTCGGCATATCGGCCAGCGCTTATTATTACCGGAAAAAGCACCCACTGGGTAAACGTGAAATAGAAACCATCAAGTTGACAGCAGCGATCAAGGATATTTTCTTTGAAAGCTGGGAAACCTATGGCAGCCCAAGAGTCACTGAGGAATTAAAGAAAAATGGCTGGCGCGTCAGCAGAGGTAGAGTGTCGAGGATCATGCAGGAAAACAATTGGGTTGCAAAGGCGGCAGCCAAATACGTGATCACAACCGACTCTTCTCACAAATTTCCGGCTTCACCGAATCGGCTGAAGCAGAATTTTGTGGTAAAAAGGCCAGGAATGGCTTGGGTTTCTGACGTGACTTACCTGAAAACGGAAGAAGGCTGGATGTATCTATGCACAGTAATCGATTTGTACAACCGGGGCATTGTTGGATGGTCGCTGGAGGACAATCTGACAGCAGAGATTGCGATCAAGGCCATGAAAGTGGCCTGGGCTAACCACAGGCCCAGCGACAGACTGATCTTCCATTCAGATCGAGGTATTCAATATGCCTGTCATGAATTCAGAAAAGTTCTGAAAGGCTATGGTTTCAAGCAGAGCATGAGTCGGAAGGGCAACTGCTGGGATAATGCGCCAGCCGAATCATTCTTCCACACATTGAAAACAGAGGAGGTGCGAGGACAAAGTTACAGGTCGAAAGCGGAATGCAGACTGAAGATATTCGAATACATCGAAATCTTCTATAATAGGAGGAGAATGCATTCGAGTCTGGGCTACAAAACGCCCTTTGAGTTTGAACAGGAATATTTACGAGGTTGCTATTGGAATGCTGCGTAAAAAGAGTCTCCAAAAAATCGAGGCAAGATCACAACGCTGCAGGTGTGCATTATCGGAGTATATGAAGCAGTCAAAGTACAATCGTCTTCACCTATCTCACCAGTGACAGATGCAGGAGTAGAAAATCCAATAATGTCACTCAGGAAAATCTCGAAGGACGTTCCTCGTCTGAGGTCAACGCCGATGCCGCTATAGTGCAGTTCAGTGCTGTCACCAAGCCGCCACATCGCTCCCTGATCAATTGCGGATTGTGGTTCTATCTGCAGGCACAGTCTCTGGTTTTGCGGCATATACTCGCCTGTTATGGTCAGATCCTCTGCACCCACTTTACCTGTAACTGCATCTGGTTTGATCCAGCCATATCGTTCTCCGAATATCACCTGGAAATCGTCACCCTGCTGAACTTGCGCAGCATCTCCGCTATTTCTCGGGATCATGTCAGATGCCAGTGACCAGGTAGCTCCTCTTGACTCATCAGGTTGAATAACTGCGGAAATAGCATGCATGATCGGAGCATAGTCTCCGTCCAACACCGTGCTTTCCGCAGGCATTATCCCATCGATGATCTGCGGTGTGACCCAGCCGTTCAGGTCGGAAAACTCGAGCGAGAATCGAGTGCCGTGTGTCAAAGTTAGGCTGTCTTGACAAGTCTTCCATTCCCCGTCAGGCAGAATTCTCCATCTGGCACCAGCGTTCCTGGCCTTTTCCGGATTCAGATTCATGGATAATTCATACTCTGAAGGAATGCATTCTTCTGTGAGAGTCACATCTGAATTCACAATGTCCCCCACCTGCCAGCCATGATTGGACCAACCCTGCACGTCCCTGAATTCCACCTGATAATGAGTATGATTTTCTATTTCCAGCAAATCTCCGGCTGTCCTCCATCTTTCTTCTCCGACTATTCTCCAGCCCACGTATTCGGATACTGCCAGATCCGGACCTATCAAGACAGACAGCACGTATTTATTCGGTTTGTATTGCATTGCCAGATTTATCTCTGCCGTGCCGACAGTGCCGCTGACAGTTTCAGGTTTTATCCAGCCCTCGGTTGTGGAAAACTCGACCGCATATTCTGAATCGTGCGGTAAATTCACAGTATCTTCGCTGGGGTGCCAGACTGAATCACCGACCAATCTCCACATCGCTCCCGCATCTTTTGCCCAGGATGGATCTATTGTCACGAAAACAGAGTAATTTTTTGCCGCATATTCAGAAACTATCTGTATATTTTCATATCCTACAGATCCTGATGAGATATCCGGTGCAGACCAGCCTGATACATCGCGATATTCAATGGCATAGTCGGTTCCGCGAGCAAGTTTTACATTACCGGCCTGTCTCCATGCCTCTTCTCCAGAAAATCTCCAGGCAGCGCCTTCATTGACTGCAAGTGAGGGAGAAAGAGACACTGACAGCTGATATTTCTGCAACTGATAGATGAACGTTTCTGAGGAATCCTGCTCAAGATCAATTGTTGCGGCTTGCGGAGTCACCCAGCCATTCACATCCATGGCTTCGATCGTGTATATCCCTTCTTGCAAAGTCACTGCCGACGTTGATCTCCATTCACTTTCTCCGGAAAGTTTCCAGGCAGCACCGTCGTTAACAGCAGCAACAGGTTCGAACATGACTGTCAGGCTCTTCATGATCGGAATGTAATCCCTGGATATGCTCAATTCGGCAGTGCCGATATTTCCGGATACCGATTCAGGAGCAATCCAATGCGGAATGTTTTTGGACATGATTTCATAGGAAGAGTATTCCGCGATCAAGGCAGATGCACCGGACTGACGCCAGGCCGAATCAGAAGCTAGTTTCCAGCAAGCCCCGGCAGCAACTGCCGCCTGAGGCGTGATCTCCACGGTCAGGCATTGATAACCGACCGTATCAGCGGAATACAATACGTCGGACATCGGCCCTGAAGGCCTGATACCTGTGAAAAGCCAAAGTCTGGCTGATTTTTCGAGCAGACAGGGCAGCGCTCTGGCTGAAAAACCTTCGATGTCGTGATGAACAGTCCAATCCACTCCGTCCGTGGAGAAATAGAAGTCTGACTCCAGCCCGCTATTGCCATTGGAGAGAAATCCGCCTATCACCCACAGGCTGCCGCCATATCCTATGGCTTTGTGATAATATCTGGCAGGGATTGCGGATTGGGAAACCACTGTCCAACTGCTGCCGTCCTCTGATGACCAGACATCGGATAAAGGACTGCCATCGTTTCCACCAATCAGCCAGAGTTTGCCGTTATAGGCAGCCAGAGCCGCGCCGTATCTCGCTGAAAAGCCGGGTGTTGCATTTGTAAGATTCCAGTCGACACCGTTTTCGGAATACCAGACGTCAGCTTTCAAACCTGTGGGACTATTACCACCGATAACCCAGAGCTTGCCCTCGAACGATGCCGCAGCCTGGCCGTATCTGGGGCCAAAGGCCGCCTCTTCGGTGGCGCACTGCCAATCACTGCCATTTCCTGAATGCCAGACATCACCGTAAATATTTGAGCCGTTGGTTCCGCAGAGCAGCCAGGCTTCTCCGTTCAGCACAAGCAGGGAATGCAGAAAACGATTGCCGAAACCTGCTTCTGCAGTAATGACTTCCCAGGTAAAGCCGGTTTGAGTATGCCAGACATCGCTGAGAGCAGACATACCGTTGCTGCCGCCTGTCAGAAGGATTTCAGACGATAAGGCAATTGCCGCTGCACCGTAGCGTGGCTGAAATCCGGCATTGGCTGACGCCACATCCCAGAAATTATCTGTGTACAACGGTTCAATTGTAAGAGAATAATTGATTGTTCCGGAAATCGACGCAGGTCTGTTCAAATCCGATAATGGACTGAATTCTACGGAATAAGTGTCTCCTATTTGTATTGCAGCCGAAGTCCCGGAATTTCTCCATTCGCTTTCGCCGGAAAGTTTCCAGCCGGCTCCAAGCTGTATCGCTTTCTCAGGTGCCAGATTCACGGTGAGACTGCAGGTCTGCTCTGAGTAAATCACAGTGATTGAAGCGTCATGGTCAAGCATTATTCCTGATAATCCGGCTGGAGTCAGATGTCTTGGGGTTGCTTTGAATTCCAGGATATAAGCTTTGCCTGCCTGGACTACGACACTGCAATTTGAAAACCTCCATTCCTCTGCTCCCACGCTCCGCCAGGCTGCTCCGCTCTGCACCGCTTCGTCAGGTCCGAGGTTCACGGTGAGGGTATGATGAACAGGAGTGCAGGTCACACTGACCGTAGAACCTGATTCATCAACAGTCAGGGAAACCGGGTCAGGTTTGTTCCACCCTAAAACCGATCCAATACATTCTACTGTACATGGGCTTCCGCTATCCAATAACTCAAAACTACCGCTATCATGCCAGGCAGTCTCGCCGGAAAGTCGCCATTTCATACCATCTGTAGCAGCTTGATCCGGTGAGATCAATACTACCACCGGACGCAGTGAAGTTTCATAGGTGACGTCAACTCTCATATTGCAGGAAGGCATGACCAGAGATTGCTGTGCAGGAGCAATCCAGGAATAAATATCTTTACATTCGAGTGTGAATAGCCGACTGGCCGGAACCTCAAGTGTTCCGCAGTTAGAGATCCATTCTCCTCCGTCAACACGCCAAAATGCTCCTGCATTTACTACATATACAGGATGAAACCGCACAGAAAGCACTTCTTTTGTTGCTTCAAAACACCAGACATCATTTTGTGTGCCCGAATAATCGCTGCCGCCCAACAGCCAGATTTTATCCTGGAAAGAAACAAGAACATGACCATAGCGCAGGCCGAATCCAGCCTTACCGGTATCCTCCTCCCAGACCGAGCAATCCGTTGAATGCCAAGCATCGTCTGAAGCAGAAATTCCGTTTTCTATAAATTCAAGACCTCCAGCCGACCAGATCAAGTTATTGTAGATTGTTACTGCAGCGCCATACCTGTTTCCGAATCCAGCCGAAACAACTATACTTGTCCAGTGCTCGCCATCTGGACTGCTCCAACAGCCGTTCTGTTCGCTGCCTCCGATAAGATAAAAGGAACCGTGATAAGAAATGATTGTGGTGGCGGAAGCAAAGGATACTCCTGTTTCAGCAGTTACAAGCGTCCAATCGCTTCCGTTTATCGATTTCCAGACATCAGTCAGCTCAAGGGAATCCCGCCTGCCGCCAAAACACCATAAGACCCCGTCATGTTCTACAAGATGTGTATTTCTTCTTGTACCAAAGGCTGTCTGGTAGGTTACAAGCGTCCAATCAGCTCCATCTGAGCTTGCCCAGACGTCTCCCAATTCCACGCTGCCGTCCCAGCCTCCGACCAGCCAGATCTTTCCATCATATACTGCGCAGGAGTGCAGGGAACGGGCTCCAAAGGCTGCAGAACTAGTTTCGCAAGTCCAGTTAACGCCATTAGAAGATTTCCAGACATCTGCCAGCTCCTGCGTGTCATGCCTGCCTGCGATCACATAAATTTCCGAGGAAAATGTTAATGCGGCGAAATCGAATCTTTGGGGAAATTCCACTGTATCAGTTACAAGCTTCCATGACCCTGCTTCAGGTTCATACACAGCATTCACAGTTTCTGACCATGAACTTTTCCTGCCCTTTATATGCGCAGGAGTATCAAATCCCTGATAATCTGCGAATTCCAGTTCAAAAGTCGCCCCAACTGGTATGATTACTGATGCCCCGCTACTTTGCCAGTCTTCGCCTGTCAATCGCCAGGAGGCATATGACTTCAGCCGCTCAGGCATGATCTGCACGCAGAGAGTCGAGCCGATCAGGCAGTAATTACCGGTTTGTTCAGTATTCTCAGACCAGACTGTGCCTGTAAGCTGCTTCGGCGGAGTCCAGCCCTGAATAGGTTTGAAATCAATGGCATATCCGCTTCCGATCCTCATTTCCACCGTAGTGCCCGATTGCCTCCACTCGACTTCTCCGCTCAGTTTCCAGGCAGCGCCTGCCTGGTTTGCCTTGCCTGGCGTAGTTGTGACCGACATCAATCCATAAGCAGGAGTGTATTCCGGCCTGATCGTCAGGTCTGATGATTCTATCGTGCCAGAGGCAGAATCCGGTGTCTGATAGCCGAAAACAGGCTTGAATTCGATTTCATAGCTCGATCCTACAGACAGCCTAATACCTGTGCCGCTGAAATGCCAGTCTTCCTCACCTGTCAGCCGCCAGCCTGCACCGCAGGCGACTGCCGCTTCGGGTGTGGCCATGACTGTCAGCTGATAACAATATGATCCGGAATGTGAATATTCGGCTGTAACAATCTGAACCTGGGCTTCCATTGTTCCTTTTACAGGATCTGGTGCGGCAAAATCTCCCGAAGCAGCGGCAAACTCTATCTCATAGGTATCGCCTTCAGCCAGGTCATAGGCATCGCTGCTGCTATGCCATTCGCCACCGGCAAAGCGCCATCTAGCGCCTGCTGCTATTGCTTCCTGAGGGATAATGTACACCTGGAGTTTATGATATCCGGTGTAATAACCCCAAACTGTTTGATTCTGGCTCATGGTGCAGGTGACTGTTCCAGGAGTGGTTCTGCGCTGGATGTCCATGAATTCCACAAAGACTTGCGAATAGGATCTGACTTCCATTGTTTCTCCGCTCTGGTGCCAGACCTCGCTGCCTTTCAATCTCCAGCGCCCCTGGTAGACGGCATACTCATCAGGCCCGAGAAGAACTTTCAATGTTTTCGCGTTCATCCCATAGGTTCGCTCAAGCACTTTGCTTTCATTCATCACCACTTCTTCCACTTGCGGCATGGGATTGATCCAGCCGCTACTGCTGGATAATCCATAATATTCAATGGCTGCGGAAAATCCGTCAGATAATTCCACAGTATCGCCGCTTGCCTTCCAGTCTGTGTAACCGCTCACTCTCCACTTTGCACCGCACAAGGTCGCTCCCGCAGGCTGAAGCCTGACCGTCAGATACCGCTTAGGCTTGTAACTTATATTCAGGCTGATTTCACTGGTGCCATAGGGAATAAAGGAATATGGACCTGGATTTTCCCAGTCTGGCATGTCCTTGAAATAAATCGTGACATATTGAGTCGCAGGGTTTCCATCACTGGGAAACGGATAGCAGCCAGACGATCGCCAGCGCCATTTGGGGTCTGTGCTGAAGCGGAACTGGGCATCAGATGGGTTCAGATAAAGGCAGATATTTCTCTTTGGAATAGCTTTTACTATAACTGAATCGTTTCTGTCGTTCGTAATGAAAGAAGACTGACCTTCTATGTCATAGCCTTCATCGACTTTGTATTCCAGTTCCAGCTTACATCCATCAGAAATTTTATAGATACCAGGATCGCGCCAGCAGCCTTCGTGAAATAGTCTCCATTTCCCATTTGCCGCAACGAAATTCTCGCCTGCAAGTATGGCAAAGTCGCCTCCGCCGCTTCCAAGCTTATACAAATCGGTTATATTAGTGCCCCGAGGGATCAAAGCAAAGAGTGAACCACCGATTTCAAAAAAGTATTGATCATACGGAAATGAAGAATGAATCAATTCTATAATTCCTGATGCTTCACTCGATTTATGAAGATTTGGAAATTCAACAATTCCCGGGGTCCCGTGATAATGAAATCTACTCCCTACCAGATGATATTCATTGTTGCAGATCAATGAGGTATTAAGTCCTGATGTGCCTACTAGGGCATTTTGATCTACCAGATGATCGTTGAGGACAGGGCCCCAGGGAGGTTCGAGGAACCAGAATAGCTCAGCCATATTAAAATAGCTGTAATGTTCTCCTATGGAAAACCAGTCGATTGAAGAATGCCATGGTAAATTGAACGATTGGATCTGCTGGGACACGCAATCTGTCGTATAATAAAATCCATACAACCAACCGGAACCAGTATCACTGTGACTATACCAAGGCCACTTGTATGCCTTATCACCTCTGCGTCCGCATTCACATTCATGATTCAACCAGTTCAATGTCTGATTGGTTCTCGTGTAAATCAATGGCAGAGGATCTGAGGTTGGTTGCAGCGATCCGTTCTCAACTTTGTAAGTGCAATTATCAGAAACTATGTGCTCACCTACTATACGGGGACGCTTTGGAAAAGACTGCACAAACTGCCAGTGACGCTCAGGCATGTATGAAGCATAGGCATATGTTGGATAATTCTGCATCACTCCGTTTACCGGTTCGGGTGTGCCGACGAATTTGTCTGCAGCGGCAAAAGAGACTGTATATGCAACTCCCGCATTCAAAGGTACGGCCTGATCAAAAGCCAGCCAGCCAGTGTCTCCGCCCTCGTAACTTACTTTCCATCTCCCTCCGCCTTTGACCACCCATTGGTATAAGTATCCAGGACTGACGACCGGACTCAGCGTATCCCGGTTGTTTATGTAAGTCGCAGTGATTTCACGGGATATTCTCATATCCACGTCTTTTTGATCCTGCGGTGCAATCCAATATTCCACAGGCTTGAAATAGACATCCACGTATCCTGGAGGCGAGATTTTCACTATGTCGCCGCTCTTGTGCCAGGTTTCAGCAGTATCCACCGATGTCTTCCAGCCGGTCATCTGATTGATCTCCTCAGGCAGCAGCGTCACTTTCAGGGTTGTACTCTGTATTTTGGATGTATCAGGTACATAAGTGCCCGTCACGGTCTGATTTTGTGCCATTGTGACTTCAATGTCTTCCGGCGTTTTATAGCCTGCCACTTCAGTAAAGCAGACAGTAGTTTGATCATTATCCTGTAATGGCAATTGATCGCAGTGTTTGAACAATCCTTCATGGTTTGCCAGGAACCAGCGGGCAGTTTTCTGTACCTCAGGTGGCTCGATGTAGACAGTGAGGTCCTTGTATATCTGCTTGTAGATGAAAGTAACTTCCTTACCAACTGAGCCATCTGAACCAATACTCTTTTGGCATATGCTTCCTGGTCTGGCAATTGCAGCTAACGGTGGGCTTCCACCATCAGGTGGGTTTCTATCTTCATCACTCGCTGTGAGATCCACTACCATATTCCCATTGGATGGATTATCAAATTCCCAGCCATCGGCAGTAAGGTCCTTTGCTTGAAGTTCATAAATGCCTGGAATAAGTTCAAAAATTCCAGAGGCAGCCGGGTCGCTCCACGGGCCATAAAACATTGTTATCTCGTCATATTTCCGATACTGCCATTTTCCGTCTGGGATTTTCCCGTCCTGGAGTTCATCCGGTTGGATGTCGACTTTCAGTTTTGTCCCACCAACAATCAGATTTACAAGATATTTATCGCTTTCATTTCCAGCCATGTCAATGGCAGTCGCTTGAATCAAGAAAAATTCCCCAATTTTTTTCCCTTTGATATCAACAAAGTATGATGCTGTGACTTCAGTCAAGCCTCTGTCGAGTAATATGGGTTTCTCTAAACCATCAACGAGCAACTTGATCTTATAGATACCACCTGCGTCAGTTGCTTTTAACTTCAGCTCACAATTCTGTATGACAGTTTTGGTCACATCTTTTTTATCTGGATACTGAATATTGTCAATGCCAATCTGTAGCGTGGGTTTGATAGCTTCTGACGAACGCAGCATACCGGAATCATACACTTGCTTTGGATGTAACATAGTGGGTTTGTTAGATATGAGTAAATCCTGCCAATGAGATAATGGTGTGGGTTTGCAGTAAATTGCATAATTCGGATCACTGACAACAAATGAATTTAATGGTTTTCTATAGGAATATTCGCACAACCAGGCACAATTCATCAAGTTCAGATCGCCATCTCCGGTATTGTCTGAATATGGTTGAAAAGGATGGGCCGGATTGTAATAGTGTTCAGGTTCTTCCATGAAATGCCTAAAACTTGTATGAAGCCAATTTTCAATTTCAATAGTAAGCCCATCAAATGATGCTCCTTTAGATAAGGCCATCACCCACTCAGGTAGAACTCCAATATCCATATAATATGTCGGTGCATTTTTAGCCTTTTCTTCCACATACTTACAGATCGCGTCTCTATTTTTATACGACAGATCGTTCCACCAGGTTTTGGCTCCACGGTAAGTTCCAGTGTATAGCGGCGGTTGCCCGGAAGTCTCAAAATTTGAGTAAAGCGCCATCTGAATTTTATGATATTCCGGGAAGTCGTCGTTTGATTCAACTATTCTCGGAATCACAGTGGCTGGAGCATGATATCCGATGAATATGCCGCAATGCCCGATTTCCGGATCAACAAACCACCATGGGGCAAACATTCCGTCTCTAAAGATCAGGTCTCCGATTTCACCAGGGCCTGGTGATTGAAGCGAAAAAGAAGGTTGCATCAACGTAAAAATGAGAAATAACCAGTAAAAAAACCTTTTTCATTCACCCACCTCAATGGCTTCTAAAAATTCTTTTAAATCACCCTTATCTTCATTATCATTTCTGTTAATTCGCTCTTTTATCAAAGCACAGGCATCTTTGTCCTTGTATGCGGCAAATACCCGTGCAGCACAGTCTGCCCCAGTATCATCCAATGATGAAAACTTATCCCTTAAAACCGCATCCACCCTCTCATGCTTTAATAAAGCAGAGCCTTTTCCTCTTCTGATTTTATATTCTCCGAAATTTGACCTTAATTCATAAGGAGCAGAGGTATTTACTACTGTCAAGGCAATTGACGCATCTGTCCTTATGCTTCTATATATATGTGGGTCAAGGACGATTGCCAGTAATCTGTTGATCAGGCTGTCGCTGACTGTTCTCATCACCAAGATGGCTGTAAATGCATTACCGCTGATTACACTACTTGGATCATCGATTCTTTTTTCCACAATGCTCATGGCAGCATCTGAATCCATCCGAGCAATAGCCTTGATCGCGCAGCCTATGGTCATTTCCGAATTTTTATCATCATTGATGACATTGCTCAGAGCGTCAGTGGATCTTTTTGAAGGCGGAAATACACTCAGAGAATATGCAGCCATAGCTTTATCGTCTTGCAAAGAATTCGGATTTTCCAATACTTCCTGCAGCATTTTCTCGGTTTTCTGATCTTTGCATTTCCAGGCAAAAGAAAGCGCTAGAGTATGGGTTTCATCATTTTTATCCGCTGCGACCTCGTAGATAGTATCCTTTGTTTTCTGATCGTAATAATTCCCTAATCCCAGCATCTTCACTGAATTAGATCTGACCTTTTTAGGAAACAATTTCTTAGTCATTGAAATCAGCGTATCAACCGAGTTCTTGTTCGATTCACCATTCAAACCTAACAATTCAATAGCCACGCCACGTAAATATTCGTCAGCAGTGTTGTCTTTAGCAATCTCAGATAATGGCTCTGCCAGTAAACTGAAGTTAACAGTCAGTTCATCCAAAAGCTCGCGGAATCTTTTCCCGTCTTTACTGTCAGCAGCTTTCAACAGATCATTCAATTTATTAAGCAGAATGTCTGGTACTTTCCCTATGTATTTTTTCAAGTAATCCCGCGCCCAGACCACCTTATCAATATCAACCTCTTCGGTGGAAGCGACATCAGCAGTCGGTGAAATGGCAGCAGGAGTTGCTGTAGGGGACCCCTGTGTCTGCCCGGAAGATTTCGGCAGAATCGGAGGCTGATTACCAGTCTGCACCGGGACTTGTGCGACCTTTTGGGTGAGGTCGTCCCGACCTCCCGTTTTATACGTCAATGTGTGCCTGATCAGAAAATACAGGCCAAGAGACACAAGAATTGCCATTACGATGATTTTCAGGCGATTTTTCATTTATCCTCCAGGGATTTGTTTTCAGTGAAACAGTCTATTTGGAATCGATAGTACAGGTGATTTGTGCCTGATCAGTAATAATATAACAAGTTGATATTTGATTGTAATTCAGAAAATCATATGGTTTTCTGTGACCAACAGTCACAACGCCCTCCTCAATAAACCTATGCCGTTATTACTGGCATTTCTGCATACATACGGGCTGAATTGATCAACCTCTTTTAGTTTTTATGCGAATATTTAGTTAAAAACCAAGCGAATTTTCTAGTGTATTTATCTAATGGTACCCGGACTAGATGCCTTGTCAATATGGCAATTCTCGTACACGATATTATATGTGAATTAAGCTTGTAACTAACAATGTCTGAAAACAGGCCAATAAGCTTAGTATCATCACTTTATTAACCAATTCTGCTAAATTCTTGGATTTTGTTTTTGAAAGCATCCTGTATTTATATGTCAATACTGTCTTTTCTCTGATGCACAAAGAGTCTGCTATTTCTCTTGTCCCTTTTCCCTGGATATACAGATCAAGAACCTTACGCTCCTGCGGGGAAAGAGCATCAGTAACTACTGCACCTGATTCATCGGTAGACACTTTATTTGACTCGACAATCTGCTGACAGTTACTATGCCCGACCACTGTCCTGATTGCTGCTTCCAGTTCAAATGGTTCTTTACCCTTGGAAATGAATCCATTGGTCAGGTCCCTCAAAGAGTTTATGGCTTCGTCTCCAAGATTGTATCCGCTCATCACTAATACTGGGGTGCTGTTTGTTTTGCGGAACTCCATGAGATGCAAGTCGGCATTTCCATCCGGTAAGCCATAATCAAGCAAGACCAGGTCATAGTCAGAGCATTGAGCCAGTTGCAGGAAGTCCTGTCCGGTTTCTGCTTCCATACAAACCTTTATTCCTTCCATTTGATCGATCAGCATTTTCATGCTTTTCAGCACCAACTTATGATCTTCTACGAGAAAAATCCTGATCAGAGGTCTGTCAGCGTGCGGAATTGAATTTTTATCAGGAAAGTTTTTGACATTCATTGCATCTTCCATGCAAAAATTATCATCAAATTTCTTGAATCATGCAACTTTATTCATCTTCAATACCCAGGATTTCTTTCAAAGAGCCTTAGACCGTAAAACTATGATCAACTGGAATTACTGAGTGAATCTGCACGAACTGATACATACTCAGCAGTTTTTTCAGTCTGACTCCGGTTTTGGCGAGATTGTGGTAATGGATGAATGAATCCATGATGTTCAGATTCAAGCGGGGCTGATCTTGGTCGAATTCCCAGGGATGAAAATAAGTGACCACTCTTTTGCCGTCTTTCTCAGCCTGCCTGAAGCCCATTTTGATCAGAGAAAACGGCAAAGTGCGGAAATAAATACCTCCGCTGAATGGAATCCTTTTGAATATAAGGTTCAGGCAGGAGGGCGGGAATTCCAGGAGCCCGTTTTCAAGCTGCCTGATCTCCCTGGAAAAGCTGAAATCTCCGTAAAGCCAGGTCCTGGCCGGAAAAAGGCTTGAATCATAGGTAAATCCCATTGTTTTAAGTTCATCCAGCAGCCGGATGTTTCCAGGCAGGATCGACCAGCTTGGCGCGCGGAATCCATGCACTGGTTTGCCTGTAAGGTCTTCCAGCATTTTTTTTGAGCGTTCGATCTGGGAAACGGCTTCCGGGAGCGGCAGCTGATACAAAAGCTCATGCTGATAGCCGTGACTGGCAATCTCGTGACCTTCCGCTGAAATCCTCCTGATCAACCCTGGCTCCAGTTCCGCGATTTCTCCAAGCACGAAAAAAGTGGCTCTGGCTTTATACTGATCCAGAATAGCTAACACAGTTTCTGTGGACTGCACAATCCTAGGGAGATAAGGGGACGCCACACTTAATTCGGTAGAATTAAGTGATGGCGTCCCCTTATCTCCCATCAAATTGGGATGATAGTAGTCTTCAAGGTCGACAGTCAGGATGTGCATGATATGAACTCACTTCTGATAATTCTTCTCCACAGCCACAAAATAAATCGGCTGACCGAGATTAAGAAACCGCCTCATGAAGCGGGTTCTGGGATAATCCGGGAAATCAGTGGAATAAAGCCTGCCTGGAAACAGCGAGGTCGTTAAACCTGTGCTGTGGAGCTTCCCTGCAACCTGCAAGGCATAATCCTCGAAATCCGAAGAATAAAACAGTTTCCCTCCAGGGACAAGCTTGCTGATCAGCATCTCAAGAAACTCGTCCTTGACCAGCCTGCGCCTGCGATGCCGCGTCTTAGGCCAGGGGTCAGGATGATTGATGTAAAATTCGTGCACTGATTCATAAGCTACTTTTTCAAAGATTGCGGTCCTGGCATCCGAACGGAGAAGCTTCAGATTGGGCAGGGCCACTTTGCGGGCCTTTTTGAGCAGCTTGCCGAGCACCCAGTTCTCCAGTTCGATCCCGATGAAGTTCCACTCCGGATGCCTGACTGCCATTTTGAGCAGAAAGGGATCCTGTCCACATCCGATCTCCAGGCAGAACGGATTCTGATTACCGAAAAGGGAGGAATCAAGTGATTCCACCTGGAGGTAATCGATTCCGATTTCAGACATTACATTGGAGGACTTCGACAATTTTCAACTCCTTGGCATCGGACAGATCCACCCATTCCCGTTTCCTGTGTCCGTCAGTATCAGGAAGTATTTCCACCATCGGCCTGTCGGCCCGCTCCGGATTCGTGTCGATCACTCTCGCTACCCTGCCATTTGAGAGGCGGATATAACTGCCTGGGGGGAAGAGCGAAAGTTCAGTCACCAGTGCGCGTACTGCCTCACGGTCGAACTGTGTGCCTGCCAGATTGATCAGTTCACTGATGCTGTAAAACTTGTGTCTGGTGTCTTTATGGCGGCGCTCTGAGGAACTGGCTTCATAAGCATCCGCAACCATGAAAATCCTGGAGAGCTTGTGAATCCTGGCTCTGCCGAGACCCCGCGGATAACCGCTGCCGTCCAGCCGCTCGTGATGCTGATAACTGATGACTCCGACCTGTCCCGGCACTCCATGAAGTCTCCCGATAATGTCAGCGCTGTAAATGGGATGTCTCATCACCTGGAAAAATTCCGCCTGTGTGATTTTCTCTTCCTTATCCCAGACTTGTTTGACTTTGACCATGCCCAGGTCGTGCAGTATGCCGGCCAGGCCGAGGGAGGTGACCTCCAGATCCGCCACTCCCTGCCGCCTGCCCAGGAGCATGGCCAGGATGCTGACGTTGAGCGAGTGAGACAGCAGATAATTATAAGGTGTCTTACGTGACAGAAGTTCCAGCAGATGGCTCCGCTTTGAGCCCAGCTTGCGGCTGAAATATTCCACCAGCCGCTGGCAGGATCCGATTTCGATCTTGTCGTCATTTTTCACAGAGTCCTGGATTGCCAGCACCAGATCCAGCGTTTCCTGATAGCTGCTGACTAATTCCAGAGCCTCTGCTTCCAGCGGACCGGGATGGCCTTCCAGAACAACTTCCATGCCTGAATCAGATTCCAGAAAGAGTTCCCTGATCCCGGTTTTTTCCAGAGATTCAAGCTGAGCTGGCTCAAGCCTGGTGCCTTCTTCGAGCAGCACCTGATCATGCCCGATCACCGGCTTTGCCAGTATCCGGCCTGCCAGGTCTTTCCCAAGAGGCAGTTTGACCATGTATTTCAGTTGTTCCATTTTCCCCCTGTAATAGTCCCGTAAAACATCCCATCTTCCCAACATACCAACCTACTAACATACCAACTTACTAACATACCAACCTACTAACATACCAACTTCAAGCATAGAACCAGCGATTAAACTGAATCACTCTTTAAAACTTCCAGAGCCGCCTCTCTGACCTCTTTGCGTTTTTCCGGAACGCAGTAAACTCCGAGTATGACATTGGTGCCCTCCTTTTCGAGCAGAGAGCGGATCAGAGTAGAGACTTCCTGGAGCGGCTTTTCCTGCATTTCCTTGGTCAGAACAGTGATGTTGATCTTTTTCAGGCGGGGTTCCCCAAGCTTGAGCGCTTCCACAGGCATGTCCACAATCACCTGGTCCGCAGAAATTCCGGCACGCTCTGCGATGATCTTTTCCAGATCGCTCTCGCTGTATTTCTGCGAAACAGCCTGCAGCCGGCTGCGCAGATCAGGTTGATTGTAAAGGGCGTACGCCATTTTGAAAAGTCTTCTGGTTAAAAGCCTGGAGACTGTATCCCGACCCAGAGGGGTCGCATTTTCCAGCGCTGAGAAAAGCTGCGCATCCACCATGGAATCGAAAGCACCGAGCCTGGCGCCGGCTTTCCGGACTGCACTAAGCAGCATCAGCTCGGCGCTGCGGGATGTCTTGTGGGTATAGACGCTCGAATACATATGCTCTCTGGCTACCAGCATCTCTTCGATCGCTTCGATCCCCTTTTCCCTGAGAAAGAGCCTGGAGCCGTCATCAGATAATGCCATGGTATAAATGATCCGGTAAATGTCGATCCTGCCGTGGGCGATCCCGCAGAAATAAGAGTCGCGCACCAGGTAGTCCAGCTGGTCTGCATCAAAATCACCGAAAATGATCTGCTGCAGCGGTTCGCTTCCGCGATAGCGGTTGGTAATCAGTTCCCCAATCCTGACCGGGTCCAGTTGATGCTTTTCCAGTATTTCCGGGATTTTCCCCGCCCCTTCCATAGGTATGACCCTGGCTCCTGTCACCATTTCCCTGGAAATTTCCATATGCCCTTTTTCCAGCATCGATTCAAGGGTGTGGGAAAACGGGGTGTGTCCAATATCGTGCAGAAGCCCTGCTGCTTCAACCAGTTCAATGTCTTTCTGCGGCAGGTCCAGGTGACGGGCGATCCTGCCGGCGAGATAGGAAACCCCGAGCGAATGGGAGATCCTGGTATGCACGGCTCCAGGGTAGCAGAGGAAGGAGAGCCCCAGCTGCCTGATCCATTGCAGCCGCTGCACTTCAGGCAGCACCAGAAGGTCCTTCTGAAGCTCCGAGAGCTTCATCAGGCCATGGATCGAATCATTGATGAACATTATTGGTTGTTTTCGACCTCTGTGGTGTTGACCGGGTGGAACTGCTGCATGAATTTGTCCACATCCTGCATGTCCTGCACCACTTTCTTCACATCCGGGTTTTCGCTGATATTAGTGTAGTATTTCATCACGTCGTCCATTTCGCTCTTCCATTCCGGGCTGTTCTTCTTGTGATAGAGATCCGACAGATAGAAGGAGCAGTGCATGACCAGGAAAGGGTTGTACTTCTCAGGATCGTCCCTGTAGGCGGATTTCATTGCTTTCAATTTGCTGATAGCCTGGTCCATGTTACCGCTTCCGACCAGGTTGTTGATTTCGCTGAAATCCCCCTGATTAACCATTTTACGGATTTTTTCCTTATCCGCTGAAAACATCGGGAGAGTCTTTCCTGACACTTCACCGCTCCCTTTGGTCACTGCTGTATCCGGTTTGCCGTTCTGCTTCCAGACTTCCTCGAACATGGCAAGCGGATCAGGATAAAAATCCGGATAGACTGCTCTGACTTTCTGCTTCCCGCAGCCTGTCAGTAAAAGGCCTGCCAGAAAAGGCAACAGCATCAATATTTTTTTTCCGCTGACAGACAGAACTTCCGACATTCCTACCTCATTCCCGGTATTGACATGTTCCACTAATTTCCATAGTATTTAAGCAGTGCCGAAGTGGTGGAATTGGCATACGCGCCGGACTCAAAATCCGGTGGGCTTAGGCCCATGAGGGTTCAAGTCCCTCCTTCGGCACCATCTCTCTAATTGCCTTCCCCTATTGTATCAAATATTTACAGCCGGTAAAAGTATTTGGGAAGTAACTCAGATCATAAAATCAGCTCTTGCCTATCAAAAGTCAGCAGGAGATGATTCTTGATAGTGTGCCAGACTTGGGTAAAGTTTACACTTTTCTGAACAAAAACCGCTAAAATAACCCTGAACTCAATGCCTGTTCCAGCAGGGACCAGTCCTGAATTCATGAACCGCCGGCTTTAAATGCCTGTCCTGCAATGATTCCACCTCATCTTCGTCTGCACAGTGTTTGGTTGTTAACCAGCCTTAAAATGGCATTCAATCTGCTTGATCAGTTTACAAATACTAAGTTTATCAGGGGGTAGAATCATGTCTCACAAAATTAGAGGCTTCTCACTGGTCGAGCTGATGATCGTCGTTGCGATCATCGGAATCTTGATCGCTGTGCTGCTCCCTGAACTGGGGGACATGGCCACAAGGGCCAGAATCTCCACAGCCCAGAGCTCCATGAACGGGGTCCGCGACGCTATCGTCCGCTTCCAGGCCCAGGAATCCAGGAAATGCGAGACCCTGGACTGGCTGGTGCCAAGATATCTGACGGAAAACAAAAGAGACCCATGGGGCAACCAGTATTCCATCTTACCCACCGACGGAATCATCATGTCCAACGGACCTGACGGCAAGGTGTCCATGGACATCATGGATCCTGCCAACAGAGACAATCTGATCGTTTCCTACCTGCCGCCCCTGGCTATATACGATGCTGCCCAGAGCGGTGATGTGAACGGCAACGGCCAGCTCGACAACGGGGACGTGATCACCATCTATTTCAGCAAAACTCCGAAATATCCGATGAAAGCCGCTGTAAATGGAGCTGATTTCCAGTTCAAAGGTTCCTATGATAATACAAGTGCAGCGACAGTCACTTTTACGACAGGCGACAGTTCGACAAATGATACTGGCAAGGATCCGACCGGGCAGCCGATGGCAGGATGCATCGGATCGCTGACGCTGCAGGAACCGGCAACCGGCATTGATGCCGGCACTCTGGACGGCCACTACAACTTCGTCAGCCTGCTGGTGGGCAGGAACAACGGCGCAGGCTGCAGATCATTTGAAGCCGATATTTATGTCCGGATGAACGATGCCTCGATCAACCCGCCCTGGACCTGCTGCAGCTATTCCGACTCCCGCCACAACCTGGCAGTGCAGTCTAAAAGCAACACAAGAATGAGGCGGCCGGGGGAATATTAAGCTGAACGGTTCCAGCCATGACCTGGACTTTTCAATGCGGTAAATTCCGAATGCCTGGGAGATGGTGAAGTGCGTATTGTGACTTTGTCCGCAATACTGTTGACATTGAACATAACATGGGTACAATAGCGATATGCAGTGAAGCCATGGTCGGGAGAATCTCTAATTGGGGGAGAAAGGAGAGACCATGGGCAAAAGATGCATTTATGCCATTAATGTTCGATCATTAATCGACATGCGGATTGATACCGTTTGTTCCAAAACTAATGACCGTTCCAGAAAAGAAATCACCAGATGCAACCATTGTAAAGATAAGAAGATAAATTAATTTACAGTCAGGCAGTTCTTGATTTCACCCTCTATTCCCGCGGTTTCTGATCTATCCGATTGTTGCGGATTGTTGCAAGGTAAATATTCCGCAGATCCAGGATTTGAGCTAAACTGTAATTAGAAACCAGCTAAAGGAGGCAACATGGCTGCAAAACGTTATTACCGTTCGCGCGAGGACCGGGTCATCAGCGGAGTCTGCGGAGGGCTCGGTGAATACTTCGAAATCGACCCTGTGATTGTGCGCATCATGTTCGTGGCACTGGGTTTCATCAGCGGCATCGGGGTAGGCCTGTACCTGCTTTTCGTAGTGACTACGATCTACCGGCCGATCCGCCGCCGGGATTCGGAGGATGCAAGTACCGTGACGCCGGAACCTGAAAACAAGCCCCAGCAGTAATCTGAAGAGCGCTTGACAAAGCCCGGGATTATTCCGGGCTTGTTTCCTCGTTCTTCTTCACTTCCTCGGTCTCGGCACTCTGAGCAGCTTCGCTTTTGAAAACAAGCGTGAAACTGTCGATTTTCTCCCAGCCTGCCGTGTATTTTCCATAGGCTTTGAATTCAAGCTTTTCCTCGTCGATGTTGATCTCCGCATAATTTGGACCTTCGTAAAGATAATAGTCTTTTTTATTACCGAATTTTGGATTGAAGTCGTATCTGTCAGGTTCTTTGCAGCAGAAATTACCCACTGTCACGAATTTGGCGGTCGGTGCATCAATCTCAGTGTACATGTTGCGCAGCGATTCGTCGGCATAGCGCAGATAATAATGTTCATGCCCGCTTAAATACAGAACACAGTTGTGAGTATTCAGAAACGGCAGCAGAGCCTGTGCTATCTTGCCTGAGACGGCATTGTTTTTCTTCCTGCCGGGATAGATCGGATAATGGCAGAGTATGATCAGAGGTTTCTGATCGCCTGCCGGCATCTGCGAGGCAAAAAATTCCAATACAGAGTTACTCTTCTGGATCTCATCTCCATCCAGCGACAACAGATTAAACTCAGAAAAATAGGCCAGGTAGCTGGATGGAGACAGGACCAGCCGCAGCTTGCCTTTAAGATTGGGAAATCTCAGCTCCTGCAGATCTTTCCGCTCTTCAAAACTGAGATAAGACGGCGGTCGGTTAAGCCCATCCACCACGAATTTAGATTTTCCCGGATCAGTATAGTGCGCTTTGAACAGTGTTTCCTTCAGAGTGTCATGATTGCCTGGAGTAGTGTATATGTCTGTCCCTCCCGGGAAAAACTGCAGTGTATCTCTCCACTCCTGCACAGGATAAGGAATGATCTCCAGCGTCCCGGCTTCGCCGGTGCAGGCGATTTTCAAAGATTCATTGAATTCCACGAAATCCCCGGTCTGCAAAATCATGTCCGGCATGGAAGCTGTGATCAATGTTTTGAGCGATTTACCGAATTCTTCAGAGGCCAGTTTCTGCCCTTTCCAGTCGGTCACCGCTGTTTCACGGTTCAATTCCAGGGGAACAGTCCCCTGAATCTGCAAATCTCCCAGCACTAGAATCCTGGTTGCTGCCTGGCAATTCAGGCAGCACAGCCAGAACCAGAAAATCAAAACATTCAGCATCCTTGAGTTCCCCGTTCCATCCTCCCCTGAATCACATTATTTAATATTTACAATCATTTTACCTGATCGATCCCGTCGGTGACAAATGAGTGTTTATGTTATTATACATCAATGAGAAATTCGATTCTTGAGATTTTCCACGAAGCAGTAAGCCGATTCGGTGACAGGACTGCGCTCAGGCTCAAAGACAGGGAAATTTCCTTTACCGGGCTCAGGAACATGGCTGCTGCCATTGCCGGAATCCTGTGCCGGCATGGACTGGGAGACAGGGACAGGATCGCCATCCTCTCGGAAAACAGACCGGAATGGGCAGCAGCTTTCTTCGGAATCGTCTCCATGTCCGGGATCGTAGTTCCGATCGACAGCAGACTGAGCTGGCCGGAAATCATCTTCATCCTCAATGATTCGAAGTGCAGGTGCATTTTCGTCTCCGCACCCTTTCTGGGCATTTCTAATCACAGGCAGGCGCTTCCATTACTGGAACAGGTTATCTGTCTGGACCGGACCGACGAAAATTTGATTCAGATCGCAGATTTCCAAAGCTCCAGCTCAGAAGACGGCTGCGCTCCGCATGCTGATCCCGACGCCACTGCCCTGATCGTCTACACTTCGGGCACTATGGGCGTAGCCAAGGGAGTGGAACTGACCTATGGCAATCTCCTCTTCGAAACCCGTGCCTTGAACTCTGTACTTGAGATCAGCCCGGATGATCATTTCATCTCCATCCTGCCCCTCAACCACATGTTCGAACTGGTCGCAGGCCTGATCGGCCCTCTCTATGGGGGAGCGGGTATCACCTATTGCGAAAGCCTCAGCGCACCCTCCATCACCGCTCTGCTGAATCAGCAGCAGGCCACCATGATCGTCTGTGTGCCCCTGATTTTGAAGATGATCCACAACGGTATCCTGCGCCAGATCAGGGAAATGCCGGACCCTGTCCGCAAAGCCTTTGACCTGATGCTGAAATTTTCTCTTTGTTTAAACAGACTCGGAATCAATCCAGGCAGATTTCTGTTCCGCACCATTCACCGGAAATTCGGAGGCCGCCTCAGATGTTTCTATTGCGGAGGAGCGCCCCTGGACATCAGCCTGGAATCAGACTTGAGAGCTATGGGCTTCAACGTTTTTCAAGGGTACGGTCTGACCGAGACCTCACCTGTGGTATCAGTCAACACCTTTAGAGACAACCGGCTGGGATCTGTCGGAAAGCCCCTGCCTGGTGTGGAAGTGAAAATCGAGAGAAGCAACGCGAGCGATCCCCGCACAGGAGAACTGCTGGTCCGCGGACCGAATCTGATGTCAGGCTACAGCGGAAAACCGGACCTCACCTCTTCTGTGATCAGGGACGGCTGGTTTCACACCGGAGACCTGGGTTATCTCGATCATGGATATCTTTTCCTGTCAGGCAGGAAAAAGAACCTGATCGTGCTTGGAGCAGGGAAAAAGGTTTATCCGGAAGAGGTGGAAGAGGTGATCGGCAGAAGCGAGTTTATCAGAGAAATCTGCGTACTGGGAAAAGCCGCGGAGGGTTCCCGCAAAGGGAGCGAAAAAGTCCATGCCGTGATTTTTCCGGACTTGGATAGATTTGAGCCTGCGGACCGAAGTAAAAACCTGGTCAGGAAGACCATTGCGGCAGAGATAAACAGGCTGAGCCGCAACCTCGCTGATTACAAGCGGATTTCCAGCTTTGAAATCTGGGATCAGGAACTTCCGAAGACAGCTTCCAGAAAAATCAAACGGGCTCTGGTGAACGATCTCGTGAAGAATGCGAAAACCGAAATTCCTTCCCAGGAAAACGGGAAAAACATTCCTACAGGCAATGAATTCACCGATGATTTAAGGGAAATAGTGGCCAGGATCTCAGGATCCGGCATAGAGATTTCCATGCAGTCAAATCTATACGCGGATCTGGGGATCGATTCGCTGATGAAAATCGAAGTGTTCTCAGCACTGCAGAGAGAAAAAGGCATTTCGATTCCAGAGAGTTCAGCGTTTGAGATTAATACCATGGAGGAACTCTGCAGATTTGCGATAAGTGGTCCGCTTGAACGGGAAAACGACGATGATTTCAGGGATGAAGCCCGGAAAATAATGGAAACGAACGCTAAATTTTCCGTCTTTCATCAGATGTCATACCTGCTGTTCAGATCAATCTTCAAGACTTTTCTAGACTGCAGGGTCGAAGGACTCGAAAACATACCTGAAAAAGGATCCTTCATCGTGGCAGCTAATCATGCCAGCCTGCTGGATTTCCCCCTCATACTGACGGCCCTGCCTTTCAACAGGGTCAGGGATATACTCGCGCCGGCAGCGAGGGATTATTTTTTCTCTAAAAAAATCAAGGGAAGTGCAGTCAGGTTTTTTTTCAATACCTTCCCTTTCGACAGGCTTGGTGATTTCGTCAGAGGGCTCAGGATCTGCGAGGAGCTGATCCTGCTCGGAAAATCAGTGATCCTTTTCCCGGAAGGCACCAGGACCAGGGACGGCAGTCTGACGGAATTCAAGCCCGGGATTGGTGCCCTGGCTCTCCGGTTGAAAATACCGGTAGTTCCGGTGTATATCTATGGAGCTGATAAATCCCTTCCCAAAGGTGCAATGATTCCGAAACCCGCTAAGGTAGGGATCCTGATCGGCCCGCAGATTCAGGCCGGCCGGATGGACATGTCCGGATGCGGGACTGACTACGAAAAATACAGGCTGATTTCAAGGCAGATCCGGGATGCGGTGGTCAGTCTGGTGGATAAACATGAGAACTGATAGGCACTTCGCAGTAGTGGGAATCGACGGCAGCGGGAAAAGTTCCTGCTATCATGGAATTCTGACAGCCCTGGCTGGAAAATTCTCTCTCGCAGGTATCGGGGAAAAGGCAGTCATCTCGGGCTTCAACGGCAGGCTGACTGAACCCGAAGGACTTAACAGGCTGAGGGTCGGTTATCTGATCGGCAGCCTGATCAAGTTCAGCCGGAATGAATACCTGTATGAGATCGGAAAATTGACAGAGCTGTTATGCAGGAGCAGAATCCAGAATGAAATTGTGAATGGATTCTCGCCTGACCTGATCATCACCGACGGCGCTCCTCTGATCAACATCATGGGCTGGGGCAGACATTACAGGCCTGAGGCATTCAATGAAGCGGAATATGAAAGATGCATCACCTATCTTTCAGGCGGAAAAAAGCTCGACCTGAGTAATGGCCTGCGCTATTTAAGCAGTATCCCTGAAATCGTGTGGGCCGGCTGGATTTTCCGAACCTCACTTCAGATCCCAGGTAATGTCATTTTTTTAAAGGTTGCTCCAGAGACAGCTCTAGAAAGGATCGAGCAGAGAGGCGGGAAAACCCAGTCCCACGAACAGCGGGAATTTCTCAGAACACTTCAGGAAGCATATGAATTTACGCTCAGGATCCTCGAAGATAAATTCGGAGTGCGGGTCTTTCCGATCTGCACTGACAGTCTGACCCAGGCTGAAGTACTGGAAAAAACCAAGGAGATCATCATGTCCCAGAAACAAATCCCGGAAATCAGCGTGATCGCAACTTCAATCTCAGGATCTGTCAAAGACTGGAAAAAACTGGACCATCTGGAAGAGGAATTCTGCAAACACAGCCCGCATACTTCCGTGCAGATCGTGGATACGCATCAGGCCGCCAGAAAAAAAGCCCGGGAAGTGCTGAAATCAGGTTGCCTGAAGATAGTCTCAGCCGGAGGTGCCGGTACCTTCAACAGCATCCTGGAAGCCTGCTGCTCTGTTGGCTTAAAAAGCGGACTCAGGCTGGCCTTTCTTCGGAAAGGGTCTGCCGACCTGATCGGTAAAGCCCTGCAGATCCCGGACGAACTGGAACCGGCAGTTGCGATCATCTGCGATGGTTTCTCGAAAGACCGCATCATGGAGAGCGACGTGCTGGAAGTGAAGACTGAAGACAGCTCCGGCTGGCGCAGAAAATATCATTTCATCGGTTTCGGGGGAGTGGGAATCTTCGGTGATGTGCCTTTTTTCACTGAAAACAGATTTATTAAATACTACAAGGGATTCCTGGGTTATCTTCTGGGAGACAGGGGTCCGTTCATAGTAGGCGTGTTTTTAGCGATCCTAAAACATTATTTTCAGAAACTCTTCGGGAAAACAACTGAATTCAAAGTCATAGCTGATGATCTGGAGACTGAATTCGAAAACCTGAGCTTCATCCTGATCATGAACGGGGATCTGGGCGAACATCTGCCGGTCGCCAAAGGTATCCCACTGGCGAGCGGGGATTTTCTGGCAGTAGTGGCCAGTGACCTTGGGTTTTTGAAAACCCTGGAACAATTGATCCACTCCTGGAAAGGAACGCTGAACGAACAGCAGGAAAAACTGGGAGTGAAAATATTCCGAACTACTGCGCTCAGGATCATCCCTGCCAAACCTGGATCCTATTTCGTGAATGTGGACGGGCTGTTGAGAAGATCACACGGAGAAACAGGATACAGGATCAGCGGCAGGGTCAGCCTGATCAGAAAGTGACAAAAGATCAGGGCACAGCAGGACCGATTTTAGACATGAAGATAATCAGATAGCAGATGAAGTTGTGTCCTGCGTGGATCAGGAAAGCCATCAGGAAACCCATGAAACGCCCTTCCCTGCGCCATTTCTGGTAAGTGAACGAATCAATGATGAATCCGATCCCGACCGGGATCAGAGCGAGCAGGGTATTGGGGGCATGCAGGAGACCCCAGAAGATTCCGGAACTGATCAGCTGCTGCTTCCTGGTGGACGCCAGCATTCCGAACCACCAGAGCATGCCCATCAGAATGAGAGTTTCCACGCATGGAGCAGCTATTACCATTACATCAAACCTGTCGAACAGCGACGGAGCATCCAGAGCTTCAGCTGTAAATCTGTCCAGCAGCTCTGAACCCCACACCAGGCTGATCAGATATCCCTCTATCTGTTCGAGCAGCCATGAAAGAAAGAAAGCGATCATTGGCACGCAGAGCACAAATCTGACCCGGCTTCCAAAATTCAGGTGCCGCTCCAGCATGTCATCGTCCGGAAAACATCTGGATGACCTTTTCTTCCATAGGCCGAACACAATGAAGGGAATCGTGATCACCAAAAATAAAACGGTAGAATTGACCACAAAAAGCGTTCTTGCATCCTGGGAAAAAATGACAAGTTCCAATGTCAGCTTAAACCTGCAATTTTTAAGAGTCCAGGAAATCAGCTTCCCGGCCAGATCGCTTTTGGCATATGACTCCTCTGACTTAGGACTTGATTTCAGCCTTTCGCAAAGAGATCCGATTTCCTGAGAAAGTTCCGACTTCTTGTCCAGAAAATCGAACAAGTTGTCCAGCGCAGCCATGCCAGTCCGCTGAACATCCGACAGCAACTCTTTACTTCTTGATTTCCCGGAGAGGAATGCAGCATAACAACGCATTGTCTGCAGCCAGTCCAACACTTCTCCTGAATCATTCAGCAGTTTATGTGTGTCTATTAACCGGACTGCATCGTCGAATCCGGAATCCCTGATCAGCCTGGCAGCCTCAGTCACAGCCATCTGATCTGCGCAATCCCCTGAATCCTGATAATCAGGGTAATAGTAAATCATGCAGTCCAGCTGTTTATAGCATAATTCCAGGTATCTGGAGCGCGACTTTTTCAAGCTGATTTCAGCCCTGAAGCTTGAAAAAACCTCCCTGCTCAGGGTGAAACCCTGGTATTTCATGGCTGAACAGATGCAGTTGTCGAGAAGATCAAGGATCAGGATCTCCCTTAACACTCCCTGCGCTGAGCGGATCTCATCTTCCAGAAGATTTGAAGCTGCGGCATAATTGTCTTGGTTCTGTTCATACTCAACTTGTTTGAGCTTTGCCACAATTCCTGAAAACATTCCAGCCATTGCTTCCGCGGTTCCGGGAAATCCTACTGGAGAATACAGATCGTGGAAAAAAACCGAATAATCGTTCTTCTCCTGATCGTCACGGACAAACTGGGTTGTTGAGACATTGCAGAGAAACCCCTCGATCTCTTCGGTTCCGCTACTGTTGTGAGATCTGGCATAAAGCGGCAGCGAAGTCATCAGTAAAAAAATAAATAAGGGAATCCCTGATTTTCTCATGTTTCTTTCCTCTGAAAGTCCATCTTGATTTCTGCGGCACGAGCTTCGAGCTCATAGTCGATTTTTTCGTAGCTTACTCTGAAATATTGCCACCACCAGCGGAAAAAGTAGCGGATCAGACCCTCCCGCCTGTATTGGCGAAAATGAACACATTCGTGGCCTAAAAGCCTTTTGTCAGGCCGGTCACCGACAAAATAGACAGTGTCAGGAGGCCAGGCCAGCGCTCTGAACTTCATCACTTTCAGATAGATGCGTGACAAGCCTCTGGCACGGCGGAGATGGATTTTCATTTATCACCCTGGAATATGTTATCATAGGATTGAAAATCCTCCAAGGAGGCACAGTGCCCAGAATCATGCTGCTGCTCCTGCTCTGCCTGGCTCTGGAATGCAGAGCTGATACCTCGGCTGAAGTCTGGCTCAAGCAGGGCCTGGATGCCTTCCATGCAGGAAACCATACCCAGGCTCTCAAATTCTATCTGCTCTCTGCCGACCAGGGTCTGCCTGAAGCCATGTTCAGCATCGGATACATGTATCTGCAGGGTCTGGGAGTTACCAGGGAATGCGAAACTGCCGCGCTCTGGTTCCGCCTGGCAGCAGAAAAAAAATTTCCGGACGCACTGTATTCTCTTGGCTGCCTCTATCAGGAAGGAACCGGCGTTCCACAAAACTATGCCGAGGCTGCGAAGCAATATCAGCAGGCCGCTGAACTCGGCCTTTCGGATGCGCAATACAGCCTGGCCCTGCTGTACGACAATGGGCTGGGAGTCAAGCAGGATTTCGCCACAGCAGCAGCCTGGTACCGCAAGGCAGCTTTGCAGGGCGACCCGGGAGCTCAGCTGAATCTGGGCCTGATGTATGAAACCGGGCAGGGCGTAAAGCAGGATCTGTTCGAGGCATCCGGCTGGTATCGCAAGGCGGCAGATCTTGGTTATTCCAAGGCACAGTTCAACCTGGGCTGCCTCTATCAGAACGGTCAGGGGGTTCAGAAGGACCTGGTCCAGGCCTATATGTGGTTCGAACTCTCGCTGGTCGCTGGAAGCGACGACCTGAAAAAATCCGCAATCGCCAACCGGGAAGTCCTCACTTCATTGATGAAAAGGGAACAGATCTCTGAAGCCCACAAACTGGCCGGAGAATGGCTCAGAAAATTCAACGGGAAATAAACCCTATTGTTAATTGCGATCTTCTTGACAAAACATGACTAACCGGTAAAATTGATTCAAAGATATCAGCCTTCGATTACATGGCAAGGCAGATACAGAAACAAGGACTACAGGTGATCAGATGAGATGGACAAGAACTAAAAACAGTATTTTTTCGTTGTTTACAGAAAAAAAAAACGGCAGTACTGCCAAATTCCAGAAAAAAGCCCTGCTCGCCCGCCTCAATGACTCGGCAGAGACTGTCCTGGGAAAAAAATACGGCTTTCGAGAAATTTCATCGACTCAGAGCTATCAGCAGAAAGTACCGGTCCAT
Organism: Candidatus Wallbacteria bacterium; assembly: GCA_028687545.1. Lineage (NCBI taxonomy): Bacteria > Candidatus Walliibacteriota > Candidatus Wallbacteria bacterium. Next base: position 51,253 of record JAQTZZ010000013.1, on the reverse strand, counting down.
CATTATGAGGACCTGAAACCATACTGGGATTCGGAATCGACAGGGAACATAAACGTTACTGTCGGAAGCAGGATCCACAAGTTCGCTGTTTCCACCGGCACCACAGGAATCCCCAAGCTGATTCCTGTCACGAGAAAGCTGCTGAGGGATTTCCGCAGGCGCGGGATGCAGCTTGTTTCCATTTATCTGAAAGCACATCCCGAATCCAGAATTCTTTCCAAGAAACACCTCGCCATCACCGGAAGCGCTATTCTGGGAAAAACGCAGTCCGGGATTCCCTATGGCACAATTTCAGGGATAATGGCCGAAGGCTCACCGCTGCTCATGAGGCACAAACGAATTCCCACAAGCGAAGTGATCAATCTCTGCGACTGGAACCAGAAAGCTGACTCCATCGCGGAGCAGGCAAGGCACCAGGACATTGGGCTGATCTTAGGTATCCCGGCTACGATCCTCAATTACCTGGAAAAAATTAAGGGCATCTATTCCAAAAGCGATTTTGAGTTTTTCGCCTCGAATCTGGAAGCCATCTTCTGCAGTGGTGTGAATTACAGAAGTTATCAGGACAAAATTCAGAGTCTGCTCGGCAGGAAAGTGAATTTTCTGGATTACTATGCTGCCAGTGAAGGTATTTTCGGCCATCAGTCCGCAATTGACCCTGATTCAATGGAATTCTTCTCAGATACGATTTTTTTTGAATTCATACCTTTCCACGAATATCTCCAGAAGGACTACAGTAACAGGAAATTACTGCATCAGCTGAAAGACGGTGAAGATTATGCCCTGTTAGTCACCACCGGAAACGGCACTTTCAGCTATGTCCTTGGAGACCTGATCCAGTGCGTGGATCACAGAGTCCCGCTGTTCAGGGTCAAGGGACGCACAGTGCTCACTCTGAATCTGGCCGGTGAAAAGACCGCGATCTCGGTGGTGGAGAAAACAGTGCAGAGTCTGTCTCGGGAACTGAACTCTGAACCAGGTGAGTTTTTTGTCACAGGCAGGACCATCAATGGCAGACAGTCCTATCTGTGGGTCATAGAGAAAAACTCGATCTGGGACAGCCAGGGAACTGAGAGGCTCGCATCCAGGCTGGATCATTTTCTCCAGGAACACAACAATCTTTATAAACTGCTCTATCCCACCAATTTTTCTCCTTCTCAGGTGCTGCTGATAGAGCGGGACAGTTTCAAAGCCTGGTTCGAACGGAAGAATGCGGATTTAGGGCACAGTAAAATCCCAAGAATCATCAAAGATCCCAGGATCGCTGAAGATATAATCGGAAAAATGGAGGCCTGATGGAATGGTCTGCTGTTAAAAACAGAATTTTCACAGCCTTCTCCAGAAAGATTGAGGGAGACACTTTCAGGCTCCAGGAAAATGCCCTGCTGTCCAGGATAGATGATTCCAGGGATACAAAGATCTATAAAAAGTTTTCCCTCGGCAGCATCAGGAGCGTCTCAGATTACTGGAAAAGGGTCCAGATCCAGCATTATGAAGACATCCGGGAAATGTGGGAACAGGAAGCTGCAGGCAGGTCCGGCGCGGCGATCAGAGAGAAAGCAGGGCATTTCGGGATATCCACAGGAACTACAGGCAAGCCCAAGCTGATTCCTGTGCCAGGATCGATCCTGAAGGATTTCCGAAAAAAAGAGCTTTATCTTCTTTCCCTTTTCATAAAAAAATACCCGAATTCAAAAGTCCTGGACAAAAAAATCCTGGCAATTTCAGGCTGCAGTTCCCTGGGACTGACGACCGGGGGAATACCTTACGGCCCGATCTCAGGAATTCTGGCTGAAGCAGCCCCTCACCTGATGAAACGCCGGATAATCCCCTGCCCTGCTACCATCAACATCCAGGACTGGAACGAGAAAACAAGAACCATTGCCAGGGAAATCAAAGGCAAAGCCATTGGCTCAATATTCGGGATTCCCGCATCGATTCTGGACTTCCTGGAAAAAGCCAGGCATTCCTATTTCACGAGGTCTGAATTTGCGAGCTTTGCCAGAAATCTGGAAGTGATCTATTGTACAGGCGTCAATTATCGTACTTACGACGACAAGATTTATGCAGCTCTGGGGAAGAAAGTCAGCATCATAGAGTATTATGCTGCCACAGAAGGAATATTCGGGCATCAATCCCCGGATAATCCTGAATCCATGCTTTTTTTCACAGACCATAATTTCTATGAATTCATCCCATTTGATGATTACCAGAACAAGAATTACCGCCAGAGGAAACTGATCACCGAACTGTCCGAAGGAGTGGAATATGTTCCTGCTGTGACCACCGGTAACGGGGCTTTCAGCTATGTACTGGGTGACGTGATCCAGTGTCTTGATCCGAAAATTCCGCTGTTCCAGATCATGGGCCGCACAGTCCTGACATTGAATCTCACAGGAGAGAAGACTTCGATTCACGTAATTGAAAAAACAGTGGAAAACTTATCTGTTGAGCTGAAATCACAGCCAGGGGAATTTTTAGTGCTGGGAAAAACAGGTCCCAAACCCAGGTACCTTTGGGTATTTGAGAAGAACGAAGCCTGGGAGAAGCATGATCCGGAATGGATCTCAGCCAGACTGGACAAATACCTTCAGGAAAACAGCAGCCTGTACCGCCTGCTGTATAAAAACTTCGACCCTGCTGAGGTCAGATTCGTGGACAAAGAAAAATTCCAGTCCTGGCTGGAGAAGAGAAAATCCGATTTTGGCCACAGTAAAATGCCCAGAATCATCCGCGACCCTGCTCTGGTAGAGGAGATCATCGGCTACCCGCCGCCCGATTTAAAGGAGGCCTGAAGAAAATAAATGGAAGATCTGAGGACAGAACTCTTCGGTTATTACAGGCGCTATCTTTGGCTCAGCAGTTTGGTGCTTTTCCTGGCGATGCTCCCTGTGATCGCCATCATGTTTTATTTTCACCAGCATAACCAGGCCTTCCTGTTTTCGGCAGAGCGCCTGAAAATCCTGCGATCAGCCTTGCTGCTGCTTACAATCGTGGAATTCGCTACCGCCAGATTCCTGAAGAAGAAACTTCTCTCTTCCATGCCGGCCGCTGAAAATGGATTGATGCCCCTGATCAGGAAACTTTATACAGCCTCTTTTCTTTCGGTTTCTCTGGCAGTCACCCCCTTTGTCATGGGTGCTGTCATGTTTATCTTCACTGGGGACAGATTCGATCTGGAATTTTTCTGGGGAATTACCCTGATCTTTGCCGGCCTGAATTTCACCTATTTCGATGAATGGTGGGAGGCCCTGAAGGCTGAAGGGATTGTGATTCAGTGATCACTGGATCCTGACCAGCTTCTTCACTATTTCCGGATATTCAACCAGTGGTGAATCATCTGTGATCAGGTATGGGCAGCTGTAAGACAATTCCCGGGTGTCCATGTAATTCAGAACCTGCTCTATCTTATATCCCAGTATCTCCCTGCAGAGTTCATCATCCGCGCTCAGGCGGGACATCACGCTCTCCCTGGTGTATTCAAAGGGATAGTCTGAAGCAATCAGAAGATAAAAACCCCCGAAACTCAGACAATGGGAAAAAACGCTTTGCACGGTTTTCAGCACCAGATAATACTGCTCCAGACAGCCCATGCTGTTACAGTAGATGCAGATCAGACCGCGCTCTCTGAGCCTTGATTTGAGAAGCAACAGATACTCGCGTGACAGGAGCAGGGAACTGCCGGCCTGCATCAGATAAAGGGGCTGCTGCACTATCAGGTCGTATTTCTTCGGATTGAGCGCAAGTCCAGTCCTGGCATCCTGCCAGAAAATCCTGCACTTAGGATTCTCGCTTACTCTCAAGGTGCCATCAGGATAATCCCTCAGGATCAGTTTGAGGACTTCGTTGATTTCATAATTGTCCACTGACGCCACACTCCCGGATTTTGCGATGGTGGCGGAAGTGATTCCTGCCCCGAGTCCGACCACCAGGACTTCCAGCGAATTATCCGGTTCATGGCATAAAAAAGGGATCACCCCGAGATACCAGTTCCCGGACCCGAGATGGTTCTGGTTCACAGAAAGGGATGAATGCCCGAGCCCGTTCCAGATTACCAGCAGGCTCTGACGCAGGATTTCAACCACTCCCTCACGGCCGAAGTATCTTCTGGCACCTGTTCCTTCAACAGGCTGCGAGAGGGCAGCGCAGTAAATGGCGATCTCCAGAACGATTAAAGCTGTCAGAGCAAATTTCAGCCTGGCCTTGGAATAATCTGATTCCAGGAGACAGACCGACAGATACCCGATTCCGATCATCAGACCCAGGTAATCGAAGTTCAGCTGCAGCCCGAAGATAGTGACCAGAAAAATCCCGAGACAGCTCCCGAAAGTGTTCAGACCCATGAATCTGCCGACGTCGCTTCCCCAGAGCTCAGTATGCCGCTTGAGAATGCGCGCGAACACTATTCCGCAGACCAGGCAGGGCAGAAAATAGATCGTGATCCCGAAGAAAAGGCTGAATTGATGGCTGAAGCGCTCGTATTCAAAAACCCTGGGCATGGCGATGATCATGGCACCGGCAGCTGCAAGGCAGGGGATCGTACCGCCTGGCACGAACTCGTTCAGTAAAACCCCCAGGTTCCAGAAAAGCAGGAAATAAAACAGGATCACTGTGAAGGTGTATGGAAGCGGACCATGGCTTAACTGCAGGATCCTGAACAGATACATTTCATATGAAAGCGCCAGGAATCCAAGCAGAAATCCCAGGATTTCCTCTTTTTTCAATCCAGATGTGGAACGAGCGGGTAAAGGTGATTCGCAACATGAGGGTCGGTTGCTTTTCAGCAGCGCGAAGATCACCGCAGCAGACAGATTGCAGACTGCAGCAAGGATCAGGCTTCTCAGCTGGCCCAGATACGGCAGAAAGTAGATTCCGCAGAGCAGGCACCCGAGTGTTGCCCCGGCCGTATTGAAAAAGATCAGGAAATCCAGTTTGCGCCTGTCTGTGAATCCGAACTGCCGCTGAAAGACTTCAGCCGCAATGGGCAGAGTCAGACCCATCAGGCAGCAGGGCACTGAAAGCAGTAAAAAGGAGCACACCCCATAGACCACTTTGAGTGGAATGCCTGTCAGCAGGGCCATCCGCTGAACAGCATACAGACTGTCCCCGAAATTCAGGGAAAGCAGCAGACAGATCAGCAGATTGATCGAAAAAAGCAGGATTTCGATCAAACTGAGCGCTCTGACCGGATTTCCGAGATTGCGGGAGCGCCGACCGGCTGCTAGTGAACCAAGCCCGAGCCCGGCCATGAAGGACAGGACTACGAGCATGGCAGGAACAGCCTCAGCCCCGCTGAAATAGATTTTGAGCGCTCTCTGCCAGACGATCTCATTGATGAGTCCCGCAGCGCCAGAAAGAAAAAGTGCAAACAGGAAAAGAAAATGCGGGTAGAACTTCAAATTTCGAATTTCACAGTGAATTCGACTGAGGAAGAGGAAAAACTCAGCCTGTCTCCAGCATTAAGTTTTTTCTTCTCTCCTGAAGTGAGCCTGGCGTCATTCAGAAATGTCCCGTTTCCTGAATTAAGGTCAGTCACAGTCCAGCCGCCTGACTCCTGGCTGAATCTGGCGTGTTTTCTGGAAACAGTCTTGCCCTGCTGCCTGTCCTTTTGGAAAATCTCAGCGCCTTTCGCGCTCCTGCCTATGATTTCGCCTGAACCGAGGCTGATCCTGCTGCCGTCTGCCGCAATCAGAACCAGGCTAGCCGGAGCAGCGGGAACCTGCACTTCTGCCTTTGCCACAGACTCGGAATCGTCCGAGGGGTTGATGTGGGAAATATCCCCCAGACAGTAAGTGCACATCATTTCTTCAGTCGAATTCCTGGTCCCGCAGCAGGGACAGATTTTAAACAAGCCCATGTTTGATCACCTCAGCGTCTTTCTGGTCAGGAATGCCATAGGATAAGGAGCGTCTCCTATCTCCACTTCCACTTTGCCCTGAACATTTTCTTGAAATTCTCCTTTTACATTTTCCATCTTGCCCTCCGATTTCTAGTTAACATTAAGAGAGTGTCAATTTTTCGTAGGAAAGATTAATGGGAAATGATTTTGCAATGCTTGCTAAAATTCCTTTGATTCGGTTGTCATCCCAAACCCAACCTCTCTGAAAGTCAGGAAGCTGAATTTTACCGAGTTTAACATCTTTGAGGATTTCATATAGGCTCTTTTTTGTAGAATCAAATGATTCCATTTTTCACTCCCTTAAATTGGATTTGCATTATCCGTCCTGTCAATTTCATTCTTCCGCCCAATCCATCAGTTTCTGCTTTAATTCTTCTTTGGTCGGCAGATAAAGCTGATACTCAGAGGCAAAAATATTGGCATTTACGGGTAAGGTGATTTCCACCAGAGCATCGTGCTTTTTTTTGCAGAGAATAATTCCCACAGTAGGATTTTCATCTTCTGATTTTACAAACCTGTCGAAATAATTGACATACATCTGCATCTGTCCAATATTCTGATGGGTTAGCTTGCCGATTTTGAGATCAATCAATACATAGCAGTGCAATAGCCGGTTGTAAAAAACCAGATCAACAAAAAAATGGTCTTCATCAAAGGTAAATCGTTTTTGCCGTGCCTCAAAAAGAAACCCTTTTCCAAGTTCTAGCAGAAAATGTTCCAGCTTATCAATAATTGCCGATTCCAGATCGGTTTCAGAATATTTTGATTTCTCGTCAAGTCCAAGAAACTCTAAAACGTAAGGTTCTTTAAGTAAATCTTTGGGATTGGAAACGGTTTGCCCTTCCTGTGCCAGCTTCATGATTGCTGCCTTATCACGACTGAGCGCCAGTCGTTCATACAAGCCGGAATCAAACTGTCGTTTGAGTTCACGCAATGACCAGTCCTGCTGCGCGGTTTCTATTTCATAAAATCTGCGGGCATTTTCATCTTTAACACCAATCAAGAAAACATAATGGGACCAGCTGAGAGTGAGCTGTGCATGTGTTTCCGGCGTATCTTTTAGCGTTGCCAATTTCCTAGACGGTGTCTCGGAAATCTGTTTTTGTTCACGATAGGCAAGATAAAATTTACGCATATTAGTAAGGTTATCCTCAGAAAAACCTTTGCCGAACTCATCAGTCAAGCGTTTAGAGAGATCCTTGAGTATTTGTTTGCCGTATTCTGCACGTTTAAGCCCCTGCTGCTCATGTTCCACAATCCTACGGCCAATTTCAAAACAAGTCAGAACCTGGATCGTATCTACATTACGGCTTACTGCTTTACGAGCAGAAAGAATCAGTTTTCTGATCTGCGAAAACAGCTCGCTGTAGGAAGTTGTTTTAGAACTCATATCCAATACCCTTCAAATTTTCTTTGATAGTCTTACCCGTTTCCCCGCCCTCCCTGGATTCTAACCAGCTATTCCATTTTTACAATGTTAAAACAATCATTTCCCATCTGTTTTTCTATCTCTTCTTCCGTAATATCCGGCAGATTGTTAAATCCATCAAGACACGCTTTCACTTCAGCGTCATTCTCTTGCAGCCTCTTGAAAAATTCTCTATAAGAGGTTGGCAACAACTCAAACAAACGCGCAGCTTGATCAGGGTTGAAAAAACCCGAAACAGGGCCATTAAGGCCGAATTTGGATTCAAGGTCTAATCCGACAGTGATAATCGGATTGCTGGCGCACAACATGATAGCTATGTGTCCAACAACTTCGAGAAATCTATCTAACGCCTCAGCACAACTTTTTTCCTCAAAACTCATCACATTGATTCCATCGAATGATGAACTGATAACAGAATGAAAATAAGTTTGCGCTGCCTCTTGTCCTTTCGTATGGACAATATCGCAGATAGCCCCGTAAGTTAAACGTATGTATTCTTTCCATTGGAGTTCTCTATCCAAGGATGAAAATCTTTCATATTTAAGCACTTTTTTCATCATAGACTGAAAGTGAGGAGTGTCTTCTTCAGATTGATGCCATTCTTGGGCTTTGTCAACTGGATAATTATCATCGTTGATTAAGCAAGTCAGCTTTGACGATCCCGTTTTTGGTGTAGACAAAACCTTTGACTTTCCCCTTGATCGATTCGATTGCTGGATTCCATTTTACGATTGCCATCCAGGATTCCCCCTACATGGTTTTTGATCGCATTTGGACGAGGTCAAGTTGTGGTTTGGGTAAGAAATTGGGCACAACATGACCCCGATCTTGTATATATTATATCATATAATGTTAATTTAGCGTTGACGAACCGTTGACTAAGCGTATACTACTCGTTAACACTACATTATCAGTACATGATAATAAATTGTTCGGAATTGTGCTCTTACCGCTTCCAGTGCAACTGCAGCAACCTGGATATTGGGTAACTTAAGAATCGAAAGCTCCTACCGACGAGGTCAAGTCGTAGTTAGGGTGAGAAATTGGGAACGACATGACCCCGAACTTCCCTTGATTCCAGCTTCCGCTGGATCAGATCAGAGTGTCAGGCCTACACTTTGCTCAGTTTGAATGCTAAGTGTATGTCTAACACTGTTACTACCCTGCCATGGCCACCTGTTCCCACGAACTTCTAAACAATCTGGAATGAATTCCCTATCAGCTTGAAATCCTTGGTATCTTCCTTTTTCAGCGTAGCCGAAAGGATTGCGCCCAACCTAATTGTGTCCGCAGCAGGGACAGATTTTAAACAAGCCCATGTTTGATCACCTCAGCGTCTTTCTGGTCAGGAATCCCGACCACAAATATTTTTCCACTGTTTTCCACAATCTGCAAAGATCTCTTCCCTGTTTCACTTTCACGGAAGGCCAGATATCTCTCACGCAGTCCCTTTTTCCGGGTAATAATATGCATTTTCTGGTTTTCAGACCCTTTCCAGACACTCCTGGTAGCGTCTCCTGACACGAATCTGCCGTCAATCAGAGTCGTGATCAGAGAAACAGTCTTTTTATAAAGTTTTTGCAACCGCGAAAATTCATATCCTGAATAAACCATGATATCTTCAAATCCTTCATTTCTGCAACCTTCAAGCAGTCCATGCAGAGCTTCAGGCTGATCAAAAGGTTCGCCTCCGGAAATCGTGATCCCTTCTGGAGAATCGGCAGCGTATTTCCTGACAGACACAATCACTTCAGATATCTCAATCCGGTACTCCTCGGAAAAATCCCAGGTGTGCCGCGCGATGCAGTCAGGGCAGTGGATTGAGCAGCCCTGAAACCAGATCCCGATGCGTTTCCCGATTCCAAGGGTCAGCACAGGGAAATGGATCAGATTGATCAGGCCACTTTTTTCATTTTCAGCTGCCATGAGCCGTTTTCCTTTTCAATATCCGTCAGTGTGTAAATCTCCCCTTCTTTGGCTGAAAGCTGGAACAATGAACGTGAAATCGGATTCACCAGGATCTCCTCCACTTTGTTGCCTATGCCGCGCCCGCCCATGGCCAGATTTTCACAGCAGACGCTTCTCAATTTCTCCTTGAATTCAGGCTCCATTCTGATATCGATCCTGAAGGTTTCAGTAAGCTTTCCCACCACATTGGAAAGCATTTTTTCGAAGATCTGTCCTGCCACTTCTTTCCTGATATAATCGAAAATCACCACATTTTCGCCGATCCTGTTCAAAATTTCAGGCCTCTGGATCGTGAACTTGAAATAATCCTCAATGGCGTTGCGCACATTCTGCTCGATCTGCTCATAACCCATCTCAGGCTTGATCCGCTGGATTTTTTCGCCTGAAGGCCCGATTTCATAAACTCCAAGATTAGAGGTGAAAATGATTAGACATTCAGAGAAATAAACAGTTTCACCCCGGCCGGAAGAGAGCCTGCCATCATCGAGAAGCTGGAGAAATATATCCAGGATCTTAGGGTGTGCCTTTTCGATTTCGTCGAACAGCAGGACTGCAAACGGATTCTGCTTGACTGCATTGGTCAGCTCTCCTCCGACTTCGTAACCGACATAACCGGGAGGTGCTCCGATCATTCTCTGGTCAGTGTGCTCCCTGGAGAATTCGCTCATGTCGAAACGCACATAACTGGTCTCAGAACCGAAGATCAGTTCAGCCAAAGATTTGGCAAGCTCCGTCTTTCCTACTCCTGTGGGTCCGGCGAGGAACATCACACCTTTCGGTTTCTGGGAGAATTTGGAGTACTGAGAACCGGAAAGATTGTAGACCGAACGTTTGATGATGTCAGCAGCCTTGCGCAGAGCCCTGGGTTGACCTTTGACCCTTTTCATCAGAATGGATTCAGAGTCATTGATCTTAACAGGATCAAGTTTTGACCAGGGATTTTCTATGATGCCGAGCTTATAGCGCTTGATTGCGTCCCCGATATCTGCAAAGGAGATGTTCTCTTTTTTGGCAAGGTTGACGATGGAAATTATTTCGCTGGCATAGAGCTCGTTTGTCTGATCCACGAACAAAGAGAGGTAATCTTTTCGTTTGACTTCCTCGATCGTTTCAAATCCGCCCAGATTCTTAGCCACGTTCTGCACGATGGCCTTCCGGAGTTGATTGTCCGGCTTGGGGATCGAGATCACTTTCATTTTAGGGTTCCCGATCGTGAACCAGGCAGGGATGTCGTTTTCCTTGTCCATCACGAAGATCGTGGTATTGAATTTTGGATAGCGGGAGCCACCGATCATCTTAGGGCTGGAATTGTGCAGCAGTCGGAACAGCCGGTAGTAAAACTCGCTTTGATCAACAGGGCTGCAGATGTCGGAAAGCCTTGAAACATATTTAAGGATCACAGCCACATATGCCAGGTCGTTGTGGGTAAGTTTCTCAATGATGTCATATCCTTTGGACAGGGAGCAGAGCAGGGGTTTATTCCTGGAGATCAGCCAGTCAGTGCCCTTGATCGCCGCAGCACCCACGGCAAGTACTGGAGCCATCACAGCAGTCGCTGCCATGCCGATGCCCTGAGCAGTTCGCGGATTGTGTTCAGATACTTTCTGTTCTACTTTGCCTTCCATGATTTTTTTGAATACTTCAGGATCTCCGTCAAGCATTGAGAATCCATAAAGAGGTTCATATTCCAGGATCAGGTCAAAGCCCTCGCTTTTTAAAATTTCCCTCAGATAATCAGTTATTTTAAAGGTGACGATCCGTCCGTCCTTTTCAAAAGGGTAGATGTCATAGATGTTTCCCCAGAGTGCGAACTGGGGTCTGATCGAAAGGAATCTGACAATCTCTCTAGCCCATTTAGGCAGATTTTCCAATTTCATTTTTCACTTCCCTTGTTGTTTGATTTCTGACCGCAAGTATCCGGTAGAGGTATTTGTCGTAAATCCTGCTGACCCGGATCTCTGTGTAATACTCGCTCACAATAAAATAAAAAAAGCTGCCGAGCAGGAACCCGACTGCAGCTGCTCCATAGGGTCCGCTCCATGGAATCAGCCTGCACATCAACAGGAAAAAAGCGAACAGCACCAGCGAACTTGCCAGAAACCATCTCACAAATTCGTTGAGCCTTTCCCCTTCCGGTTCCTCAAAACTGCGGACAATCCCCACCAGAAATCCCAACCCCAGCACCAGCATCCCGGAAGAGGAACTGGGATTAGGAATATAGTATTTAATTCCTGCCAGAAAATCCAGGTAGAGAATGCCGAACATGGCGAAGACCCAGCCGAAGACCAGTCCGTTCAGGCAGGCGAAAAAATACTTCCTGGTCTGATAAGACCTTGGTTCCATGCTCTCGGCCAGGTCGTCGATGGCTTCCTTGTCCGCTCTGGTCCATTCCAGATCGCAGCCTTTCAGGATCTCGAGATACTCCCTGAGCATCTTGAATTCGTAAGTCTTGAATCTGACTGCGAATAAATGCTGTGAGAGGAGCGGGAGCCTGCTCAGCAGAAACAGGTCGATCTTGTTCTTCCGGAACTTGCCGATTTCCACATATTTCTTGACAGAAAACACTGATTCCTTGATTTTAGCTTTTTCGATCAGCGAGTCATCCTGGCGCAGCTTCTGCAGGATTCGTAAATAATCCACCACCACATCCGGCTGACTGGCCCCCAGGTTTTCCATGATTTCGAGCGGCAGATAGTACTTCTCAGACAGGGCCTCGAGCTCGGTCTTGCGCAGAAGAAGTTCGCCGTGGTTTTTCAACATGGCGATCTTTTCCTTGATTCCGCAGTTTCCAGGAAATATGAACTCCTGGGGTTTCCACCAGAATTCAAAGATCTCCAGCAGACTGTTCAGGCTGTCTTCAAACAGCATCTTGGGAACATTGAATTTCATCACCCGCAGCAGCAGGCAGAACTCGTCCCCTTCAGGGTCACGCTGGATCGAAGTCAGGTAATCAGTATAATAAGTCAGCAGCGCTCCTGAAATCACAGATTTGATCACATTGGTTTCGCCTGGAGTGCACTTGCCTTCTAAAGCCCTGGTGGTAATCTGATAAACGCTCTGGAAACTGATCAATTTACCGAAAACTACAAATCCAGTGCCACGCAAAAAAGTGAGGGTCAGTTTCAGAAGCAGGAAATCCAGGTCATTCCTGGAAAGTTTTCTCAGCTTTTCGATGATTACGCATTTGTCGAACTCGCCGTTCCGCTTCAGCCAGTCTTCGAGATATCCGTGTCCGATGATGATCTTAGCCGTCTCCCAGGAGTCTTCGTCATGCACAAAGGCATGCAGCAGTTCCTCCAGGGAATGGTAGTCAGCTTCTCTGAAACCGAAAGGTTTTTGAAGGCCCTTGATTTCCTGGCAGAAATCGAAAAAGACCGGGATTTCCGAATCCCCGGCCAGCCAGCGGGCTACCTGATCATAGCCCCAGCGCTTTCTGGGATTTCGAGTTAAAAGCCCTTTCAGAAGCAGCTGATATCTGTCAGGGAGAGACTGATCCACATCGATCCCCTTGGTGGCAAGAGTATACATGATTACCCGCATATCCTGCCCCTGCAGGGGATGCCTGCCGAGCAGGATTTCCAGCACAATCATGCCCAGAGACCAGAAGTCTGACTCGCGGCCTACGATCTGAGTGAAAGCTTCCGGGGACCAGTAAATGGGAGTGCCTTTCAGGTTGACCGTCATTTTTCTGGAGATTTCATCATCAATCACGGAAGAAACTCCGTAATCTGTGAAAACAAGTTTCAAGGGGTCCAGAGTCCGCAGCATCACGTTGGAAGGTTTCAGGTCCAGGTGCAGCAGATTATTGGAGTGCAGCAGCCTGAGTCCATTGTTGAAGCAGCGGATCACATCAATCAGAAGGCGGTCGTTACCCCGCAGCATGTCAAAAAGTTCTCTCAGTGATCCAAGCGGGAGATATTCGATGATTTCATAGTAACGCTTCAATTCCTCGTCGAAATCCGATTCGAAGATCCTGACCACATCAGCTGGAAATTTGCCGCTGATTTCGTGGATCTTCTTCAAAGCTTCCAGATTGGGATTGTTTCCGAATCTGTATAGCTTCAGAATTCTGACTTCACCGTTTTTTGCCGCTTTGTAGATGTCTGCTTCTGATCCCGCGGCAGGCAGCAGCTCCAGCACTGAATAATCCCTGAAACTGGACAGTTTGTGCCCGGGATCGCCAGTTTTTCCGGCCAGTGTACGGTCTGATTCCAGGATAGTGCGATCCTCGATCAGCGTCTTGTCTTGAAGGTTTTTTTTATTCTTGTCAGCCATTTTTTTCAAGCAGTCTAAAATTGCTCTAAAGCTTATTAATTCTACTCCCAACCATGGTAAAATAACAGGACATGGGAAAAAGATATCTCGATTACTCTACCTGTCTGAGGGAAAAATACCGCTGCCGGGTGCAGAAGATCACGGTAGATGCTCAATTTTCCTGCCCCAACCGGGATGGTTCGATCACGCACGGCGGCTGCACATTCTGCGATCCATCGGCTTTTTCAGCACCTGAATCAGTGCGCAGACTCGGAATCATTGAACAGATCAGGCATGGGATCATGGTCAGCAGAGTCAGGCAGAATCCGGAAAAATTCCTGGTCTACTTCCAGTCAGGCTCCAATACACACGGACCTTTGTCGCGACTGATCAAAATTTACAATGAAGCACTGTCTTTGCCGCAGGTCAGCGGGCTCTGCATCGGCACCAGACCTGATTGCGTAGACGAATGGAAACTGGATCATCTGGCCCTGCTTGCCAGGACCTGGGATATTACACTCGAATACGGGCTGCCTTCAATTTCGGACGATACGCTGGCGAGGGTCAATCGAGGCCATGATTTCCAGTGTCTGGTGACTGCTCTTGAACAAACCTCAGTGAGAGGCATTCAGGCCGGGCTGCATCTGATCCTGGGGTTTCCCTGGGAAACTCGTGAGCACTGGATCAGGACCGCCCGGGTGATCTCCAAACTTCCGGTGAATTTTCTGAAAATCCAGCAGCTGGATGTTTTCAGGAATACAGTACTCGGCAATGACTATCAGAAACAGAAGTTCCACCTGTTTTCTGTGGATGAATACATGGATCTACTGGCTGAATTCCTTCAAAATCTGAGACCGGATATCGTGATCCAGCGGCTTTACGGGCATCACAGGAAAGAATTTCTGCTCTCCCCATCATTCGAATTATCCCCTGCTCAGTTTCTGGCACGATTCCAGGATCTGCTGGATAAAAAGGAGATTCTGCAGGGTCAGAAGTATTGAAATGTTTATTCCAGGGCTGGAAACAGGAAGCTTAAAACCCTGTCAAACCTTGCAGCCCAGGCTGCTTCGTTATGAGCAGCATTCTTGACTTCCAGATAGCTTAAATCCGATTCGGCATAACCAATGCCAATCAATTTTTCCTTTAAGCTGCGCAGATTCAGGATGGACTGAACGGCTTCCTCGCCAGGCTCACCTTCCTGATCTCCCATGTCCAGCCAGATTTTCCCGGGTCCTTTTCCGGAAAGCCACTTCAGAATGGCGCGGTCAGCCCACCATAATGATGGTGAGATCACTGCGCATTTGCCGAACAGCTCAGGATGGGAAAAAGCGGCATAAAGTGAAAAAATACCGCCGAGCGAACTGCCGCCGATTCCGCAGTTTTCAGGCCCGCTTTTTACCCGATAATGGGAATTGATAAAGGGCATTGCAGATTTAACGATAAAATCAAGGTATGGATCAGCCTTGCCTCCGCCGTTTTTCTGATCCGGAAATGCGGTATAATCGCTGATCCGCTCAGAAGAGTTGTAAATACCGACCATAATCAATGGTTCGACTTTCTTCAGCTTGATCAGCTTCTCTGCAGTTTCATCGCAGCCCCATTCCACACCCATGAAACTGGTGGAAGCGTCAAACAGGTTCTGGCCGTCCTGGAGATAAAAAACCGGATAGTTCTTTTTACTTCTGCGATAACCAGGAGGAAGATAGACAATCAGCTTGTATTTCAGGGTTTCGATCAATTCGATGCTGCCTGTCAGGCTCTTTTTTGGTTTGGCCTTTGCTGTGTCTGAGAAAACGGCAACTGCATCTTTGATGACCATATCTGCCGTTATTTCCAAAGTGCGATTCCCGATTTCCTGCCCTTTTCCGTCTTTTTCAACTCCATCCCAGCTGCCTTTTGTGTATTTATACTCGATTTTCCCTTCCAGGGTTGTGCTGAATTGAAATACCTGACCTGTTTTCGTCATTTCCACCTGTCCAGGATTCCAGTCGCCCAGATTGCGGCAGTTGCCTGTGATGAATAATTTTTCAGTGCCTGCAGGGGCTGTGACTGAAAAAGTGACATTAAAAGCCATGGCTGTCCCTCCGGATAAAATGACGGCAAGCAGCAGGAAAGGTTTCATGACGGCTCCATGTTATGAAATTACTTCTAAGATATCATATATACTTGACAGTCAGAATAGTTTGTTATGAATCTTTTGCCGCTGCATTAAGCTCAGCCGCAACTCTTCTGTAGGCTTCCCGGAACGGAATACCCTGCCTGACGAGTTCGTACGCTCTGGCAGTAGCGAACACCTCTGGCGTGAGAGCCTTTTGGCAGGCTTCCCTGTCTACCGACATTTCAGTGAAAATCTTTGTCATTACGGCAAGACAGTCAAGTGTGATCCTGAATGCCCTGATCACAGGTTCCTTGGAGAGCTGAATGTCCCTGTGATATCCGCTGGTCAGGTTTGAGATCAACCCCCTGACCTGAATTTCGCAGGAGGAAATCAGATGCAGCCGTGCTCTGACCAGTTCCAGCAGATCCGGGTTTTTTTTCTGCGGCATGATCGAACTGCCGGTGCATAGTTTCTCAGGCAGGATAAAAAAACCGAACTCAGCCGAAGAAAAAAGTATGATATCTGATGCCATTCTGTTCAGGTCGAGCATGACCTGAAAAAGTGCGTGCAGGACTGCAGCTTCATATTTTCCCCTGGTCAGCTGGGCATACGAGGAATTTTCAAGCAACCCCGCAAACCCGAGTTCCCTGGCCGTCATTTCCCTGTCGATTTCCATGGGGACGCCATAGCCTGCGCCTGTGCCGAGCGGCGACCTGTCGATCAGGGCTGCCACAGATGCGACGATCGTCAGATCATCGGCAAGTGCTTCCAAGAAACATCCGGCCCACAATCCCGCTGAGTAGGGCATAGCCCTGCGTGTATGGGTATAGCCGGGCATGGGGATATCGCTGTGCTTCCTGCTGAATGATTCAAGCGATCTGGAAAGGATTGATAATGATTCCCTGATTTTTTCCAGTCTGTCTTTTTCATACAGTCTGACAGCGGTAAGGACCTGATCATTACGTGACCTGGCAGTGTGAATTTTCCTGCCAGGCTCGCCCAGGACTCTGGTAAGCCTGTCCTCGACATAAGTATGGCAGTCTTCCATTTCAGGAGGGATTGTCACAGTTCCTGCCAGGGCTTCTTTCCTGATCGCATCCAGCTCTGTGATAATTCCATCCAGTTCGACTTGATCAAATATGTTCAGGCTTTTCAACATCCTGGCATGTGCAGCAGAAGCCTGGCAGTCGAATTGCAAAATCTCAAGGTCGATTTCCGGGTCATTGCCGGCAGTGAACTCCGCAACCATCGCGTCCGGATCAATCCCTTTGTCCCAGAGCCTCATTTTCCGCTCCTGGAAGTGAGCGTTTTGCGCCAGCCATATGGGTCAGTGCTCCTGAGCACCAGATTGTGGGCTTTGAGCCGCAGCGCATTGATATTGATGAATCCCCTGGAATCCGTCTGGTCAAAGCCTCCCTCAACTTCCATGCTGGACAGGTCCTGATTGTAAAGGGAAGTCGGAGACTTTCTTGAGGTAACATAAGCATTCCCTTTGTACAGGCTGACAGTAACTATGCCGTCGATGGCTTCCTGGCACTTGGAGAACGCAGCCAGCAGGAAATCCATTTCCGGGGAGAACCAGAAGCCGTTGTAGATGAGCTCAGAAAACTTCGGGGAAAGCATGTCCCGCAGACGCATCACTTCCTTGTCCATAGCAATGCATTCCAGGTCTCTATGTGCAGCCCAGAGGATGGTGCCTCCTGGAGTTTCGTAAACACCTCGTGATTTGATACCCACAAAACGGTTTTCAACCATGTCCAGCCTTCCCACTCCGTTTCTGGCTCCAAGTTCATTCAGACAGCAAAACAGAGCCAGCGGATCTTGCTTTTCGGTTCCGTCTTCCAGGTTTTTCAGCAGTACCGGGTTGCCATCCCTGAACTGAATTTCAATCCTGGTTTCACAATCCGGTGCATTTCTGGGTGACTCTGTCAGACTGTATACATTTTCCGGAGCCGGGAACCCTGGATCTTCCAGTATTCCGGCCTCATGGCTGATGTGCATCAGATTCTCATCTTCACTGTAAGGTTTGGAAATCTGCGCTTTGACCTGGATCCCATGCTTTTCAGCATATGCGATCAGATCACTCCTCCCATTGAATGCAGAAAGGAACTCCGGGTCCTTCCAGGGAGCTATGACTTTGATTTTCGGATCCAGCGCGAAGCAGGTCAGCTCAAAGCGCACCTGATCATTGCCCTTGCCGGTTGCTCCATGAGAGATGTATCCTGCACCTTCGTTTCTGGCGGTTTCTGTCATGTATTTCCCGATCAGCGGCCGGGCCAGGGAAGTACCGAGCAGGTATCGTCCTTCATAGATTGCATTACCCCACAGAGCCGGAAAAATAAAATCAGTGACGAACTCTTTTTTCAAGTCAAGGATCCTGACCTTTGAAGCTCCAGTCTTCACGGCTTTATCCCGGACTGCATCAAAATCCTCTCTCTGTCCTACATCTGCCACAAAGCAGATCACCTCAAATCCCTTTTCCACCAGCCATTTTAAAATTACGGATGTGTCCAAACCTCCGCTGTAAGCGAGAACTACTTTTTTCCCATTATCCATGTTTCCTCCTGATTCAAATCTTTAGGGTTGCGATTCAGAATAAAATGATTTCAGTTCAGTGATCTGACTCCAGCTGAGTCCTTTCCCCATCAGATTTCCGCAGCGCTCACAACGCGGAGGTAATTTCCGGTTGAAAAGATGCGCTTTTCTTAACAGTCCGGCTTGATCACTAAGAAATATGTCCGAAAAAGTGCTTTTTTCCAGATTCCCATGGCAGAGCTCAAGTTCGCTGTCTGCGCAGCAGGCAGTAACCCGGCCGTCCCAATGAATTACCGGGGTTCTGAATGGAGCCGGGCAGGGAGGCCTCACGGTTTCCCCTGAAATCAGATCTCCGAAATCAGTGATCCTGCCTGGCTGGTTCTGTACCAACCCCAGCCTGACCACGGTTTCCTTATGAAGAAGCTCCATTTCCTCCTGCATGATCGCAGCGGCGCGTCTGAAGTTGATGATGAATTTATTCCCTATGTCCCTGGGCTTTTCCTCATTAAAGCTAACTGCCAGATCGGTTGACCCCAGTTCACCGGAAACAAAATGTTTCCAGAATTCCAGGAATTTTTCCGCTTCCCTGAAATTTTCACGTAAGACTAAAAACCGGAAGATGTATCTGAAGTTTGGCAGGTCGAATTTAGTAATGAAATTTTTGATGTTATGCAGAATCACGTTGAAGTCGGCAGCTCCTTTGATCAGGCTGAAGGTCTTTGGAGAGAAAGCATCCAGGGAGAAGACCAGAATCATTTTATGGCCTGACTCAGTAAAGATATTCCGGATTTCTTTCCCTGTTTTTTCCGAAAGCTGCAAAGCATTGGTGAAGAGCATGAATTCTCCGGAGAATCTGATTTTCGAAAGAGCCTTCAGAAAGAGCGGGAATTCCGGATGAAGCAGACTCTCACCCAGCCAGTGGAGAAGAATAAAACGAAAATCCAGCTGCGATTTTTCGAGATCATCAACTATTTTAGATAGGAGTTTTTCGGAAATGAAGCCTTTCTTCCCCTGATGCAGAGTTGCTAATTTCAATTCCTCTTTCCCGTAAACTCCAAATCTGTCAAATGACTGCACGCACATCCGGCAATTGAGATCGCAGAAGTCGGTAAAACCGATCTGCAGCTCCAGTTCTCTGTAAAGGGATGGAATTTTCTCAGTCAAATCTTGAAAGCTCCCCTTATTGTTCAAGTAAGTTTTTCAAGACTGCTTGCGGGTCCTTGAATCTGGTTTTGCCCTTTATTCTCAATGGGGCCCCGATATGGGTCCAGATCAGGGAAGTGGTTTTATCGGAGTGTGTCATCACAAATGGCTTGAAATCAAAGTCACGCACCAGCAGTTCTCCAGGATTATGGATTACCACATTGACCTTGCAGTCATCGGAATATGGACCAAAATTCATCTCAAAAGGATCGAAGCTGCTCAGGTCTTTGATTTCCGTAAGGCATTTCTCTTTGACGTTACAAAACGCTCCGGCTGCTGCGACATATTCGATCTTCATGCTGAACTCTTCACCGGGTTGAATCCAGCGGTTGAAATAGATCATACCTTTATAACTGTCTTCTGCCGGAGATGTTCTGACAGTCTTTAAAGGAATCCATTCTTCACCTTTTTTAATGGAGAGATTGACTTCACCGGAGGTTCCCTCCTGTTCTTCTGTTTTCATCGCAGGAAAACTGCTGATATTCTTCAGTTTCAGGACAGCGATCAATTTTGCGGTGCTATCCAGCCTGAGATCAAGCTTTATCTCCAGTTCCTGCACCTTGAACTCGCTGAAAGCGAAATTGCTGTCGTCAGGGCGCCGCACCCGGTCCCCTTTTTGGATTTTTTCGCCTTCCATTACGAAGATCACAGATGCCAGTGAAGTGCTTTCCCTGATCGACATGATTTTGATCCTGGCGATTTTCTGCTCTTCTCCTGTCACCATCCGGTTGGTTTTCTGATCAAAGTACTGCTGCCCGGGCCTGACCACTCTGAATTCGCTTCCGATCCGCACTTCGTCGCTTTTACGGAGATTTAGAAGCAGTTCATCTCCGTTGACATCGATCACATAGAATTCCCTTGGCCCTTCTGATTCCCTGATTGTCAGGAAATCATCTGAGATTTTACTGAGTTTTTCCTTGAGTTCAGGAGTATGCAGCTTGGGAATGACCTCTTCCATTTTCATATCTGTCTTGAAAATCTGTGGTGTGATGAATACCATCAGTTCGGTTTTGCTGGTCTCTCTGGTGTTTCTTCTGAACGCGTCCTTGACAAGCGGCAGGTCGCCTAGCAGGGGAACTTTTTTCCGGTTGATGGTGACATTGTCTTTCAGCAGGCCGCCGATCACGACTGTGTGGCCGTCCCTGGCCAGCACTTTGGTCTTCACCACCCTGTTGGAAAAAGTGGGAGCATTCTGGACATTAGTAAAGGTCAGAATATTCTGAATGGTTTGTTCAACGTCCAGCATGATGTTTTCATCCGGATTGACCTGCGGCCGCACATTGAGCTTGATCCCGATCTCCTGGTAATCTATGGAAGTGTTGATTACACCTGTAGCAGTAGTGGTGGTGTTCTCGACCGGCACCTTGACTGTTTCTTCGAAATAAGCTTGATTGTTGTTGGCTGTCACCAGCTGGGGCGATGAAAGCACGTCGATTCTGGAGGAGGATTGCAGGGCCTGCAGCATGGCCCGCATTTTGTCTTCCCTCAGTATGGAATACTTCAAACCCATCAGCTCATCCTGCTTGTCCTGGGTCTGGTTTCCGAAATCGATTTTAGTGTTGGTGGTTTCCTTTTCTCCGCCGAAAAGAGAGCTGTCCAGCATGTTCCATTCAATCCCGAACTGGCTGGACTCATCAAGGGAGACCTCGGCAATCAGCACTTTGATCATCACCTGTGTCGTACGCCTGTCAAGGGCCAGGATCGTTTCTCTGATGCCGTCCATCACGCAGGGCGGGGCAGTCACCACCAGGGAATTGGTGCGCAAGTCGGCTGACACGTCATTCTGGGCATCCTGCCTCCTGATTACAGTTTTTCCGTCCTGCTGGGAAAAGGAAAGCGGGGCATAGATATTGCTCAGCGTGGCAGCCACGTCCTTGGCAGAAGCATACTGAAGTGTAAAAGTCCTGGTCTGGACAGAGCCGAAATAATAGATTTCCACATCATGGAAAGTATAATAGACTTCGTCCCTGATCTTGTCGTTCTTAGCCCTGATCAGCACATCCACGGATTCGGGATAAAGTTCAATCCTGTATTCGCTTTCTGCAATGCCTTTTTTAGCGAGGATCGTTTTCACCCGTTCGAGAATCCCGCTGTTCCCTGCTGAAGTCCTTGTATAGGATTTTCCCAGTTCCACGAGCTTTCCATGCAGGACTGCAGGCAGGTCCTCCGCTGAAGCGCACTGGATGAACAGTAATAAAAGGGCGATGATTGTCCTCAAGGTTTTTTTACCTGTTTCAGAGCTTTGAGCAGCTTTTCAGGTTCAGCGTATCTGAACTGTCCTTCCACTGACTGGACCGACCCCAGATGGGTCCAGACAAGAGTGCAGCTTCCGTCAGGATTGTCGATCACTGCCGGAGGAATATCGAAATTTCTAAGTATCAGGCGTCCCCTGAACCAGGCTGAAATCGAAAGCTGGTAATTTCCCGTACTGCCTCCGACAAAAGAATGGAACCTGGCATAAGCTTCGGAATTGTTAATCTGCTCATTGAGTACTTCAGTCTCGTCCATAGGCAGGGAATAAGTGACTTTCAGGTTGATAATTTCCAAGGGCTCGACCACATTGTCGAAGAAGATTTCGTACCTGTCTCCTTTCCAGACTGATTTGAGAGGGGCAAAAACCTCTCCGGATTTTATCGAAAACTGCACTTCATTGGTTTTCCAGGGAAATTCCGTCTTGATCTGCGGAGAATTGGTACTGTTCTGCACTTCGCAAATTATCCCGCATTGCAGCCTGTCTGCCAGGAATTTCAGTGAAAAATCAGTGGAAATCATCTTGAAACTGTCGAAATCCATGCCTGCCGAGGGCCTGACCAGATCGCCAGGCTGCACTTTCTCGTCCTTGTTCAGATAGAGGATGTTGCAGATCGATGTCTTATCACTGACGGTTTCGATCCTGATCCTGCCGATTTCCAGCTCGTCAACAGCGATCAACTGGTTGGTCTGGGGATGGTAATATTCCTTGCTGGGCCGCACCAGAATGAATTCGTCCTTGTTCCCGACATTGTCGGCCTTTCCTGCATTGATCACGACCCTGTCTTCCCCCACGTCAGTGACCTTGATCTCTTTGCTGCCCGCCTCTTCCCTCAGTGCAAAGTAATCCCTGGAAGAATTCTCCAGTTTTTCTTTCAGTCTGGGGGCATTCAAATCTGCTACTGTTTCCTGGATTGTCTTATCCGTCCTGATGATCTTGGGAGTGATGAAAACCATCAGCTCTGTCTTCTGGGAAGTCTTGAAGTTCCTGCGGAAAGCATTTTTGATCAGGGGAGCGTCCCCGAGAACAGGGACCTTCCTGCGGGTCACAGACTCATTATTCTTAAGCATGCCTCCGATGATTACTGTATTGCCGTCTTTAGCCAGTACACTGGTATGGACAACGCGGTTGGAAAAAGTAGGTGCATTCTGCACAGTGGCTGATTCGAGAATATTCTGGATCGTCTGCTCCACGTCGAGCTTGATGTAATCGTCGACATTGATCTTGGGTGTGACTTCCAGCTTGATTCCGATTTCCTGGTACTCGACTGAAGTGCTGATCACTCCTGTCGCTGTAGCTGTGGTTTTGAGCACCGGGATCCGGACAGACTCCTGAAAATAACCGTGGCTGTTGTCTGAGGTCACAAGCTGCGGAGAGGAGAGAACATCGATCTTGCTGGTGGTTTTAAGCATCTGCAGCAAGGCTTTCAGCCTGTCAGCGGAAAGCACGCTGTACTTTAATCCCAGCAGGTCATCCTGGCTGGTCTGGGACTGATAGCCAAAATCGACCACTGATTTGCCCTTGCTGGCGTCATTCCCCAGAAATGTGCCATCAGTGAAATTCCATTCCACCCCGAACTGGTTATTCTCGTCAAGTGAGACTTCCGCGATCAGAACCTTGATCAACACCTGTGTGGTATGTCGATCCAGGGAAGCGACAGTCTCCTGGAGGTTATTAATCAGATTGAGCGGAGCAGTCACCACGATCGAGTTGGTCCGGTTGTCAGGCGAGATGTCGATCCCTGAGGGGTCACGTTTGACGAAGAACTGGCCGTCATCCTGCTGTATGTAAGTTTTGGGGTTGTAAATATTGCTGAGAAGTTCTGCCAGTTCCACTGCATTGGCATAATGGAGCGCAATGGTTTTGGTCTGGATGACAGTGTAATAATACTTTTCCACGTTTCTGAGAATCTCGAGAACCTGGTCCCTGATCTTTTCATTCCCGGCACGGATTACCAGATCCCCTGATTCGGAGAAAAGCTGGAGCTGGTAGTCGTTCTCGCCGATTTTCTGGTCCTTCAGCAGGTCTGCAACCCGCTCCTGCAGGTAATGGGTATCAATTTCGGTCCTGGCCACGATCTTTTGATGATCAGGAAGCTTGCCTGTGTAAAGAATGGGAAACTTCTTGTTTTCCTCAGAGGAAGCTGCAGACAAAGTGATTAAAACCGCAGTCAGAATCCAGATCACTGAAAAGCTGAAAAATTGCCTTATCTTCATGCCAATATTCAATCACAAGGAAAGGCGTTATGCAATAAATAACCGCCTGTATGGTATCAATGGATGGTAAAGTTGACGATCTCCAGGATCCGATAAAGATTACGCTCATACACATGCTTGTATCTGGTTTCAAGATGGTATTCCCGCCAGAAAAAGTAGAAGATGAAGCCCAGGCTGAATTCGGCACACCCGAGAATGGCCAGGCTGTCTCCGCTCCCGACAAGCCACTGGACTGAGTACTCAATCAGCAAGGTGCAGATAGTACCGATCAGGAATCCCTTGCAGAAAGGAATTACGCGCTCCCCGTTGTATGAGTCGATCGCAAAATATGTTCCTGCCCAGAGGCCGACAGCCAGGGCAGGAAGATTCAAAGTGCTCTCTGAGAAAGGCATCTGATTGGAAACAAGGGAGACAAATGCAGCTAAAAAAATAAAAACGATTGAAGAAATCAACCAGAAGGCTATCCCGAACAGGATTGAAAAGATCGCCTTATTCCGGCAGGAATAAGGGATCACACCTGCTTTCAAAACTTCCCGGATTATTTCCTTGTCAAAGGGTTTCCATTCAGTATCCAGGCTTTTCAGGATCTGAAGATATTCCCTGAGCTTTCCTATCTCATAATTCTGATATCTGGGGGACTCCAGGGCTTTTATCAAATCAGGCAGTTTCAGATACAAAGACAGATCGACCTTGTTCTTCCAGATCCTGCCGATTTCCAGATATTCCTTGACGGAAAAAACCTCAGGAATATTATCTTTCTCAATCAGGGCATTGTTTTCTCTGATTTTTTTCATGATCAGCAGAGAATCGATCACAGTCTCAATCTCCCGGCTGAGAAGATTCTCCTCAAGTTCCTCAGGAACGGCAAATTTTTTTTTGATCTCTTGAAGTTCCCTCTTTTTCAACAGACAGTCCGCATGGTTTTTTATGAAGAAAACCTTCTCGCGTACAGTGCAGTTTTCAGGAAAATAAAATTCCCCGGGTTTCCACCAGAAGTCAAAAATTCTGAACAGACTGATCAGGCTCTCGTCAAATGAAACTCTCGGCAGATTATACTTCATCACTTCGAGCAGCTGATGAAATTCATCCTTGTCAGGGTCTTTCTGAATGGACAGGAGATAATCTCTGTAATAAACGAGCAATGCTCCACTGATCACTGCCCGGACTATGCAGGCCTCTCCCTGGGTATTCTTTCTGGCAGCCACTCTGGAAGTGAAAAGGAAAACATTCTCAAAAGTTATCAGTTTGCCGTAATATACGAATCCATTGCCTTTCAGATAGGCAAGTACAAGCTTGACCAGGGCGAAATCAATGTCAGATCCTGCGAGTTTGCGTAATTTTTCCACAATCAGGTTATTATCATAATCCCGGTTTATCCTGAGCCATTCTTCGATAAATCCTTTTCCCAGAGCAGTACGGCCTACTTCCCAATGATCTTCGTTGCGGATCACTGAATGAAGCAGTTCTTCCAGCGAAAACACATCCTCGCCGCGGAAGGAAAATGGCTTTTGATATTTCCTCGTTTCAGGCAGGAAATCGAAATGAGTCGGAATTTCCCGCTCTCCTGCCAGCCATTTCCGGACCTGCTCGAATCCCCACCTTTTCCTGGGATTTCTGGTCAGCAGGCCGCTCAGCAGCAAGCGCCAGGACCCATCGATCCCTGCAGGGATTTCCACTCCTTTGGTGGATAATCTGTACATGATATTCCTCATGTCCTGCCCCTGGAAAGGGTGGCAGCCGCTTAAATGCTCCAGAATGATCATTCCCAGGGACCAGAAATCAGACTCCCTTCCAATAATCTGGGTGAAGGCTTCAGGAGACCAGTAGGCTGGAGTTCCAGTCAGGCCAAGAGTCATTTTCCTGGAAACTTCATCGTCAATCACTGAAGAAACCCCGAAATCAGTGAACACCAGGTCCAGCGGGTCGCGGCTTCTCACCAGCACATTGGAAGGTTTGAGATCCAGGTGGATCAGATTGTTGGCATGCAGGGTTTTCAACCCTTTCAAGATCTCAGCGAGTATATCTTTCAATCTGTTCCCTGACATGTAATTTTTATCAGCCAGAAGGTCCCTTAGGGAACCATATTCTACATACTCCATTACCTCGAAATATCTCTTCAAATCCTCGGTAAAATCGGATTCATAAATCCTGACCACATCTCCGGGGAATTTTTCCCCTATTTCTTTTACTTTTTTCAGGGCTTCGAGATTAGGGTTGCTGCCATATCTGTATAGTTTGAGAATGTAGATCCGGCCATCTTTTGAGATCTTGTAGATGTCTGCTTCTGCTCCGGCTGCAGGAAAAAGCTCCAGAACCCGGTAAGAGCGGAACTGGCTTAAACTCTCAGGGTGCAAAGCATCCAGGGATTCGGAAATTGTAGCGTCTGATTCGTAGACTGTCTGATCGTTGATACCATTTTTTCCCGATTGATTGTGAAGGTTGTTCATTTGACTGGCAGCATTTTACCCGTCTTTAACGGTTTTGTAAATTTTGTCTTTAAAATCGGACGACCCATTTTCAGGTGAAAAATTATTCTGAAATTGACAAAGGTCATTTTCCAAATATAATTAAAATATAAGGTATACAGTATCGAGGGGGGTCCGTATGAAAAATTCAATTTTGATTCTCACAATATTCATCCTTCTGACAGGCATCCTTTATGCAGACACCAGAGATACGACGGCAGTCCAGGTCTACCAGACCATGGTCGACAATTACAACAACCTGCCTGCTGGTACTCCGGCCCAGGTCAAGGCAGAGCTGAAAAATGCCCTGATCACAGCGATCAATGAAGGAGTGAAAGCCGGAATCCTTACCAAGGACGAGGCAGCCAAACTGACAGCCCAGATCAAAGCCAAAGGGCTGGGCTTCGAACTGACAGAACCTGATCCTCAGATTGATCCATCGATTGATACTCTCGCCAAATGCACTCAGGACCGCGGAAAATTCGCGTACAACTTCTATGTCAGAAGGATCCAGCGTTACCTGAATCTGCCCACTACTGTTTCCCAGCAGAAAAAAGACAGAATCAAAAAACGCATTCTGAGCGGCATTGACAGCGCGGTGAAGCGGAAACTGCTTACAGCTCAGGAAGCAGAAAAACTCAAGAAGAAACTCAGCACAGGCAAAGACAACGACGACACAGCCAGGCTCGTCTATACAATGGCTGAGCTTTCCTGCATCGCACAGGCGGAAAAATCACTGATCAGAGCCGGCAACTTTGACCGCACTCTGGAAAATCTGTATGAGGACTATGCTTCGCTGAAGGAAATAGTCGGAGAACACTTCTCACAGCTCGCCACAGCCCACAACCTGCCTGAACTGAAAATCGACTCCTGCATCCTGAAATACCTGGGAGCGAACCTGAATGAAGAAATTCAACCTGTGCGGGATGAAGTGCGGGAGGCCATCAGCAGCGTCCTCAACGGGCAGAGCCTGGACAGCCTGAGCATAAAATAAACCGGATTTGCATGGCCTTCTTATTTCCCCTGGGACTGTGCCCCATATTTCAGATCCTGATTCACTACTGCGGTGATTCTGTATAAAAAACTCTCGTAGACACGGCTGATCCTGCGTTCCCTGTAATAGTCGCACCAGAGGAGATACAGTCCGGCACCTGCCGGAAATCCGCTGCAGAGAAGCGAGAGTGGCCCCATGGTTCTGAGTATCGATCTCAGCATAAACTCCAATACCAGAGTTCCGATCACACCGGAGAAGAAACCCCGGCCGAATGATGCGATCCTGTCCCCGGTAAATGCGTCAATGGTCGAATAGGTGCCAAGGAACAATCCGCAGCCAAGCGCAAGCAGAACCATAGAACCCAGCAGGGAATTACCCATCAGCATATCTCCCAGCAGGTAAAGGCAGATAGAGTCCAGAATCACAAAAATCAGGGCGAGCGCAATCCCGGAGGACAGGGTCAGAAAAACAGAACTGTTGAAATAACGGTGCGGTTTGATGGCTTGCAGCAGATTTTTCAAGGCTTCCAGGTCATATTTTGTCCATTCCACATCAGGGCCTCTCAGGACCATCAGATACTCCCGCAGCTGGTGGAATTCATGCCCCTTGAATCTGGGCCTTTCCACTGCCTGCAGGAGGCTCGCGATTTTCAGGTAGAGCTGGACTTCCACCTTGAATTTCCAGAATTTCCCGATCTGGAGATAGTCTTTCACGGAAAATACTTCATCGCTGATCCTGTCCTTTTCAATCAGGGCCTTGTCTTCACGCATTTTTTTCAGTATTTCCAGGGCATCGATCACTTCCTGGAGATCCTGACTGCCGAGATTTTCCGCCAGTTCCAGCGGGATGAAATACCGCTCCTGTATCTGCTGCAGTTCCTTTTTCTTGAGCAGGCTGTCGGCATGGTTTTTTAAAAAAGACAGCTTTTCCTTGATCGTGTGTTTTTCAGGAAAAAAAAACTCTCCTGGTTTCCACCAGAAATCAAAAATCCGGAACAGGCTGGTCAGGCTGTCTTCAAGAGAAATCTTCGGAAGATTGAATTTCATCACTGAAAGCAGCTGGCTGAAATCATCCTGTTCAGGATCTTTCTGGACTGCGGTCAGGTAATCCAGGTAATAAGTATGCAGGGCTCCTGTCACGACAGCCCTTACAATGGCAGTCTCTCCCTGTCCGGCTCGCCCGGCGATCACCCGGGTTGCGAACAGGAACACATTCTCAAAAGTGATCAGCCTGCCGTAAAACACGAAACCAGTACCTTTCAGATATGCCAGCATGATCTTGACCAGGGTAAAGTCCGGGTCGTTTTTGGCGAGCTTTCGTAATTTCTCGCAGATCACGCAGTTCTCGTAATCACCGTTCTTTTTTAGCCAGTCTTCCAGGAATCCCTTGGCTATGAGCTGCTTGGCAGAATTCCAGCATTCCTCGTCACGGATGAAGGCGTGCACCAGTTCGGTCAGGGAATGAAACTCCAGCCCCTGAAATGAAAAAGGGATCTGATATTCCTTTGATTCAGACCTGTAGTCGAAAAAAATATCAATTTCCAGTTCACCTGAAAGCCATCGTTCAAGTTCAGCGATTCCCCATCTTTTTTTGGGGTTTCTGGTCAGCAGGCCTTTCAACAGTAATTGATGCGACGGTTCAAGAATTACCGGCACCTCAACTCCTTTGGTGGACAGGGTGTACATGATGTTTCTCATGTCCAGGCCCTGAAACGGATGCTTAAGTGTCAGAATCTCGAGCAGGACAATGCCAAGGGACCAGAAATCAGATTCGCGTCCCACCACCTGGGTAAAGGCTTCTGGTGACCAATAGAGAGGAGTGCCTTTCAGATTCATGGTCATTTTGCGGGAAATTTCGTCATCGATTACTGAAGAAACTCCGAAATCAGTGAAGACCAGTTTCAGCGGTTCCAGGCTGCGCACCAGCACATTGGATGGTTTGAGGTCAAGATGCAGCAGATTGTTGGAATGAAGGATTTTCAAACCATTGAGCATTTCCCTGAGCAGCAGGTTAAACCTGTCTCCTGAAAAAAAACGTTCGGCAATCAGGTCTTTCAGGGAACCGAAACGGACATATTCCATCACCTCAAAGTATCTCTTCAAATCCGGATCGAAATCAGATTCATAAATCCGGATCAGGTCGTCTGGAAATTTCTCGCCGATTTCCCGGGCTTTGCTCAATGCTTCCAGATTCGGGGTATTGCCGAAGCGATACAATTTCAGAATGAAATCCAGGCCGTCTTTCCCGACTCTGTAGATATCGGCTTCCGCACCAGCGGCCGGATACATTTCCAGCACGCGGTATCCACGGAAGCTGTTGATTTTCCTGGGAGTGTCTGAGCCCGGGCCGCCGCCGGCAGTTCTATCTGATTCGATGATGGTTCTATCTTCGCAACGGGTGATTTCAGATGAATTTTCCGGTTGACTGGACATTCAAGTTTTCAGGCTTTCAGCGACTTCCGTTCCGTCCGTCCGCCTTTCTCCTTTCCTGCCGGTTTTTCATCCACAATATATTGCAGGTCTTCGTCAGGTTCCTTGCGGATTTTTACGTCCATCGGGAGTCCGAGGCTGGCAAGCTGAGCCAGGAACTGATCGTACTCACTGCACCATTCAGATGCTATTTCACGGTCTTTGAGCTTCTGATGCATGGAAATTTCCTGTTTCGCCTGTGCAGCAGTTACAACCCGGACCATTCTGGTCACAATTTCCCCGTTTCCGCTGAACTTGAGCATTACTTTATACTCTCTCCACTTTGTGTCGAGATAGACTACTTCTCCACGCTTCAGTTTTCCCGCTACCTCTCCATCACTGCCGGTCATGACGTCATATCCTAGAGCTGCCAGGGCCTGCCCGACCTTGCCGATCGCTTCATCCGCCCGGATGTCGCTTCCGGTTTCCTTCATCAGAAAATCACTTGCCGATTTCGAGATCCGGTCTGCGTTTTCCTTGGAAATCAGGGGAGTTGAAAGGACTTTTTCTATCGCCATCGTAATTTTTCCGGCCCTCGGGTTTTGTGAAAGTAGAGCCAGCAGCCGGCCGAGTTCTTCCCTGTGCACTTTGTCCCAGGACAGCTCCCCTTTGAGCCGGCTGTATTTCAGCTTGATTTCATTTTCAACCAGCTGCAGGCGGTCAAGGGATTCCTCAGCCCCGGACTCTTTTACAAGACTTTGCAGGGAACTCTGGGTTGCACGGTCCAGCTGTCCGATTTTATCGAAAAATCTCGAGATTTCTGTTCTGTGGATTCTGATTCTGGAAGCTTTAGGGCTTTCCAGATTCATTAATTTTTCGCTGAGATTGATCTTCTCAGTTTCTCTCGTGGTCTCGTAAATCCGGATGATCATTTCAAGCGTCTCCCTGATCTCATCCAGGGATGCGCATTTCTGTCGCAGGGAGGATTTCCCGGCTTCCTGACGGAGCTGTTCCAGCCTTTCCAGTTCCCTGGCAAGACCATCGCTGGACGGGAAAGACTTGATTTTATCGAAGCATTCACAGATGGCGGATTCCACGACCTCGAGATGCCTCCTGCATTCCTGGGCGTCAATCTTCAGAAACTCGATTTTCTGCCTCACTTCCTGATGTTCGTGGATGATCATCTTAAGAAGACACCCTTTTTCCTTTAATTGAAAAATATTGTTTGCGCAGCACTCGGTCAGCAGTTCCTTGTTCCTGAGAGCCAGCTTTTCAAGCTCTACGGAAATCATCCTGCCATCTGTCTCTTCCAGTTCCCTGATCTGGGAACGCTGCTCGATCTGGAGGTTTTCCAGCTGCTTTCCCAGCATTTCCTTCTCAATGTAACCTTTGACCAGGGCTGCGCCGGCGCCGGCAGCTATGAAAGCCAGAGCACCCGCAGTAGTCGGCGTGAAAAGTAAGTTGCCAAGCACCTGGGTGGGTGTCAGCACGACGGCATGGCTCATTTTTCCCCCTTGAATTCATCTTACATTTTTTCCGGAACCCTGTAAACTCGCAGCACCCTGTCATTTTGACAAATACGGCCTGCGTTGTTAATCTGAAAGTATGAAAGAAATTGAACTTCAGAGTGGCACAACCCTCTCCGGCTGTGCAGTCTCCGATAAGATCGGCGAAGGCGGGATGGGTGCTGTTTACAAGGCCCATGATCCTGCGCTGGACCGCCTGGTAGCGATCAAGCTGATGGGGACATCCGCTGACGACAAGAGCAGGGAGCGGTTTCTCAGGGAAGCCAAGCTGCTTGCTCAATGCAGGCATCCGGGAGTGGTCCAGATTTACGCCTTCGGTGAACATCTGAATCATCCCTATTATGTGATGGAATACGTGGAAGGAGCTTCGCTGGACAGTTTCCTGAAAAAAGCCCAGTTGTTTTCTGAAGGGAAATACAAACCAGAAGAACTTCTGGAAATGGGCTATCTGAAAGAGTCAACACCAGACCAGCCATATTTTCTGCGCGATCCCCTGACGGATCCTCTGGAAGATCCGGAGTATCTCGGTAAAGCCAGTTCCCTGATCGCAGGAATCGCGGATACCCTGTCTGAAGTACACAAACTGGGAATCACTCATCGCGACATCAAGCCCTCCAATATTCTCATCTGCCGGAACGGAGCAGTCAAACTGGTGGACTTTGGCCTGGCTAAAACCGGGGACGGGCACGATCTGACTCGCTCAGACCAGATCCTGGGCACAATGAATTACATGGCTCCAGAGCAATTCATGGGAAAGAAAGGAAAGATTACACCCCAGACCGATGTTTTCAGCCTGGGTGTAGTTTATTATGAGCTGTGCACCCTGCGCAGACCCGTGGAGGAAGAGGAACTGGCAGCTACCATCGGACGCATCACCAGGGCTGATTTTCCCGAACCACGCACCCTTAACCCGAAAATCCCCTCTCAGGTCAATCACATCATCATGAAATGCCTGGAAAGCGAACAGGAAGAGAGGTATCAATCCACCTCAGAACTGGCGGATGAGATCCGCTCCGCAGACCGGATCAGTCCGATTTTCCAGGGTATCCGTGATTTCTTTCTGAACATGACCGGGAACTCCCCTAAAATAATCTCGGAAATACCCCAGATTGAAAGGAAAGAAGTTTCCACAGCCAGAAAGCCGGCAAAATCAGCCGTGCGCTCTGATTCCGCGGCCAGGGCACTGTTCGAGGAAGCGAAGACCGATTATTTCGTGAATTTCTGGTACGAGCAGGCCATCGACAAGCTTGTCCAGTCCCTGGAAATGAATCCGCTGCTCGTGGATTCTCTCCTGCTTCTGTATTTCTCGTATAATACAATCGGAGAATCGAAGAGAACCATACCTCTCCTGGCTGAAGCAAAAAAAGCTTACGATTCGCTGCCAGAACAGGAAAGGCTGAAACTCGATATTCTGGAGAAAGCCCTGAAGCATGATTATTCCGCTGCAGCCAAGCTCTGCAGCAGTTACCTGCAACTTTATGCAAACGATATTCTGATGCACTGGATGAATTTCATGGTACTGGAAGCTGTCACTGATTTCGACAAATCCATGTCCAGCCTGTCCAGATTCATTGAATTGAATCCTGAAAACAACGCTGCCTATCTCGGAATGGCTGAAAACCTGATGGTCCTGGGCGAGACCGAATCGGCCATCTCCCTGCTCGAGGAACGGGTCAGGAAATACCCGGATCTCCCAAACCTGAATCTGCTTATCATACAGCAGCTGCTGTATGTCGGAAGGTTTGAGGACGCCCTAGCCAGACTCGACACCATCGCGACAACCGATCCGTCGCTGGACTGGGCTGCGGCATACCGGGGCAGGGCCTATGCATCCCTCGGCAGGAACGAAGCAGCCTGCAATGAGCTGCGCAGAGCCATCGGCCTCGACCGCAACGATTCCGGCAAAGCATTTAATTACTATCTCCTCTATCGGATCAACCGCCTGACAGGGGACGAGGAAAAAGCCCTCAAGTATCTCCAGATCGCCAAAAACACCGGGTCAGAGTTCGATTTTCTCACCATGGAAGAAATCCGGGAACGGATCGACAACTGGCCGATGGACGGTTTTTCGGCTGAAGGGATCTCACCTGAACTCCTGAGTATCTCGGTGAAAT
This sequence comes from Candidatus Wallbacteria bacterium, assembly GCA_028687545.1. NCBI lineage: Bacteria > Candidatus Walliibacteriota > Candidatus Wallbacteria bacterium. The sequence continues at coordinate 17,893 of JAQTZZ010000013.1, read as the reverse complement.
TCGCCAAACGCGCCTGCTTTCAGAGAATGAATCCGCAGGCATTCTCAAAGCACTTCAGCTACAGCCGGATTTCCAGCTACCAGATCGAAGGGGAAAAATGCGGTCTGCTGGAAATCTATGCTGATTATATTTATGCCTCTGAACAGGTCAAATCGATTCCCCTGATGCTGCATAATGTTCCGCTCACTCCTTTCACTGACTCAAGGGGCAGGATTCTCGAAGTAAAATACAAGAAAACTTCTTCCAAGTTCGGCAGATTTGTAGCCCAAGTAATCCCGGCCGAACCCGTGAATAACGGTGAGGCTGTTTTCATGGCTGCTGAATTCGAGGGCTCAGATCTGATCGTCAGGAACGGCAGTAAAGCCATCTTTTCAGCCCTGGATTATCCGTATTGCGCGTCTAGGCATCACGCAGTGCTGGTGACTGTAACTGATCAAGTAAAAATCGAGTCAGTGGAACCGAAACCCGATGAGGAACTCAAACTACCGGGAAAACGGCTGCTGGCCTATTTCCGTTTCTTCAATGCAGGCGGGAAACTGCCGCTTAAAATCACCTTTTCCGGTCGCTGAGCCTGTCTGACTTGTTCTGCGCTTCCACTGCCAGAATCCGGTAGAGATAATCTTCGTAAATCCTGGCTATTTTTTTTGCCCCGTAATAATCATAGATCAGATAACAGATCGCAAAACCGAAAACAAAACCGCTGGCTGCAGTGACAAACATGCTTGTGCCGGGCACGGTCCATTTCAACAGGAATAAAAATAAAAGTGACAAAGATGCACCGAGGAAAAAGCCTTTGCCGAACGAAACCATTCTCTCGCCTTCCAGGGAATCCACCCATTTGTAAGCTCCGGAAAACAGCCCGATTCCAGCCGCGAGAAGTATCAATCCTGCATTCAGACCTGATTCTGCCTGGATCGACTCCGGGAACAACGGTTTCAGCAGATACTGCAGTTCCAGAAATAGAAATGCGCTCATCAAACCCGTAATCAGCAATTCATGCAGTTTTACATCCGCAAAGCGGGGAGCCTGAAGAACGTCTTCCAGTTCCCGCAGCAGCCGCTTGTCATATTTGCTCCATTCTATCTCTGCCTGCCTGAGGCTCTTCAGATACTGGCTCAACTTGCAGAATTCATACCTGAAAAATCTCGGACTGGAAAGAGATTTCAGAAGCGATGGAATGATCAGGTATAGAGAAATGTCGACCCTGTTCTTGCAGAGTTTTCCGAATTCCTGATATTCCTTGAGCGTGACCACATTCGGCCCGACTTTCTCACGCTCCACCAGAAGCCGTTCCTCCCTGAGCCTCTTCAACTCCTGCAGATAATTATGGACCAGCTGGAGTTCCCCGCTCTGCAGCCCTTCCACCATTTCCATAGGGATAAAATACTGCTCCCTGAGGAGCAGGAAGTCTTTTTTCTTCATCATGCAACCGGCGTGCTCGCGCAGGAAAACAACCTTCTCATGAATGGAGCAGTCAGCAGGGAAATAATATTCCTCTGGTTTCCACCAGAAATCGAAAATCTGCAGCAGTCCGGCCAGACTGCTTTCAAAGGATTCTTTCGCATGCTCGGAGCGCATCACGGAGAGCAGCTGATGAAACTCGTCCCTGTCTTCATCTTTCTGGATCGCCCTCAGATAATCCTTGTAATAGTTGAGAAGCGCTCCGCTCATCAGGGCCTTGACTATGCAAAGCTCCCCGTGGGAAAAATTTCCGGAGAGCACCCTGGAGGCAAAGAGAAAAACGTTTTCAAAAGATATCAATTTCCCGTAGAAAACAAATCCAGTTCCTTTAAGATAGGCCAGCGTGATCTTCACCAGCATGTAATCCTTGTCGTTCCTGGCCATTTTTCTGAGTTTCTCAATCGTGATGCAGTAATCATACTCTCCGTTTCGTCTGAGCCATTCCTCAAGACTGCCGCCGGCTATGAGTTCCCTGCCTTCTATCCAGCTCTCCTCGTCCAGAATGAAAGCATGCAGCAGTTCCTCCAGGGAACTGAAATCCTTGCCGTTGAATGAAATCGGACTCTGGAACTCTCTGAATTCAGGCTTGAAATCGAAAAACACCGGTATTTCAGTCCCGCCGGAAAGCCAGCGTTCGACCTCTGCGAAAGACCATCTTCGGCCCGGGTTTCTCGTCAATAGACCTTTCAGAAGCTGCTGATAGGCTTTGGGCAGGTCTCCAGGGACCTCCAGCCCTTTCGTGGACAGGCTGTACATGATGTTCCGCATGTCCAGCCCATGCAGCGGATGCCTGCCTTTCAGGATTTCCAGAATGATTACTCCGACTGACCAGAAATCTGATTCCCTTCCCACCACCTGCGTAAAAGCCTCAGGCGACCAGTACATAGGTGTACCCTTCAGATTCATGGTCATTTTCCGGGAGATCTCGTCGTCAATCACCGAAGAAACTCCGAAGTCCGTGTAAATCAATTCAAGCGGGGAACGGTTTCTCACCAGAATATTGGAGGGCTTGAGGTCAAGGTGCAGGAGATTGTTGGAATGAAGGGTTTTCAATCCTTTCATCAATGCAGGGACCAATTCGAGCATCCTGTCATGGGTGAAATAATCCCGGTCAGCCATGAGATCTTTCAGGGATCCGAAACGGACATATTCCATTATCTCGAAATAACGCCTGGATTCCTCGTCGAATTCAGATTCAAAAACATGGATCACGTCCCCGGGAAATTTCCGGCTGATTTCCATGATTTTCCTGAGAGCCTCTGTATTGGGAGTGTTACCGTATCTGTATAATTTGAGGATGAAATCCCGGCCTGATTTCGTGACTTTGTAAATATCAGCCTCAGCCCCGGAGGCAGGCAGGAGTTCCAGCACCCTGTAGCTGCGGAATGCACTGATTTTTTTATCCGGCTGTGTCTGCGGATCTGAGAGGGTGCGTTCGGATTCATTCAAAGTCCGCTCTTCAGCAATCGTACGATCAGACAAGTCTTCCAGTTTAGCCATAATAATTCAGTTCAAATTTCCTTTTTTTCATTCTGACTGACGGCTCTCTTGTCCCGGCTGGCAATCTTTTCATCCACTATGTATTGGATTTCATTTTCCTCGGGTTCAAGTCTCAGTTTTGTTTCCAGCTTGAAGCCAAGTTCAGAAAGTTTCGCTTTGAATCTGTCATAGTCCCTGCACCATTCCAGGGAGATTTCCCTGTCCTTCTGCCGCTGATCCGCACTGATCCTTTTCTGCTCATCCGGTGTTCCTACCACCCGCACCAGCCTGGTGATCAGCTCTCCATTCCGGCTCATTTTCAGCAGCACTTTATATCCGCTCCATTTCGAATCCAGATAAACCGCCTCACCCCGACTTAATCTAGCAGCCAGATCATCGCCTGGAAAATCCTTCAGCACTTCATAGCCCAGCGCTTCCAATGCCTGGCGGACTGAATCAGCTACCCGCTCCTGTTCTTTGGCTTCCCGCATTGCCTGCTCTGCCAGAAATTCGCTTACCAGCTTGGAGATTCCGGCAGTTTCCTGCCTGGTGACGATTCTGGATGCGAGTAACTTCCGCACTTTCTCCAGGACCGCCCCGGCCTGCGGAACTTCAATCAACTGCTCCACCAGCCATTCCAGCTCTTCCCTGCAGACCTTGTCCCAGGCCAGATCTTCCTTGAGCTTTCCATATTTCAACTGCGCTTCATCCCTGATCATCTGCAGACGCTCGTGGGATTCTGTTCCCTCGGCTTCTGCGGCCAGTTCTGATAATAAAGCCTGGGTATCCGGGTCCAGTTCCCCGATCCGCCCGTAAAACTTACGGAAATCGGCTTTCAGTTTCCTGATCTTACCGGACTTGCGGCTCACAGCAAGGGCTGCGGCTTCAGCGAAGCCGATTCCAGCCGTTTCTTTCTGCACTTGATTGATACTGATCAGTTCTTGAAGCTTTTGCCGGATTCGGTCGAGCTTAACACATTCTTTTGCTTTGTCAGTGCTTTTTTCAGTCCGGATTTTCTTCAGCTGCTGGATTTCCTTCTTTTGATTGAGTTCAGGCAGGTTTTCAGCCGCCAGGAACAGAGCGTCCACTTCCGCTTCAGACGCCTTAACGAGGACTCCATGTTCCAGCTCTTCAAGCTTCAGAAATTCAATTTTCTGTTTGGTCAACTGATACTGTTTGATAATCAGTTTCAATGAATCAGCTGCCTGTTTCAGTTCCAGCATGCAGCAGTCGCATTCTGAGAGCAGCTCTGAACCGAATCTCTCCAGTTCGCCAAGTTCCAGCTTCAGCTTGGCGCGGTCTTCCTCTTCCAGGCAGGCTGCCCTGCCGTTCAGCTGCACCTGCAGCCGCGCAAGCTCCCGCTTGAGAATTTCTTTTTCAATGTACCCCTTGGCAAGTGCTGCACCTGCACCGGCTGCCAGAAAGGCGAAAGCCCCCAGCGCGCCTGTATGCGAATAAAGCAGTTTGGACATGATGTCGACCTGGCTGGGAGCCGCCTGATAATGGATAATCTTGGGCAGGATTTTCGGAATCCCCTCCACTATCGTCACAACAGCATGGCTCACAAATCCTCCTCCAAAGCCGATGGGTTCAGGTATCAAATTTGATTCTGATATTCTACTTCTCATGCAGCTCACTGTAAACTGCGGGGATTGAATCTTCCCTGTTTCCCGTTTATCATTAGAAAAATCTTATTTTTTCCAGGTGGTGCAAATGTTTGAAAAATCTTTCAACCCTGAGCAGAAAAAATCGCTTCTGGCACTTTCGAAGCGGATCGCCCAGTCCGACAATATCCTGACTGAAGAGGAAGAAAAAAACCTGTCCAGGATCAAAAAGGAAACAGGCATATCCAATCTGGATAATGGGGATTTCGACTTCGGCCAGGCTCTGAAGCCTTTCGGCAACTTGGGATCGCAGGTCAAACTGATGTACGAACTGCTCTCTTTGACAGGAGCTGACGAGGAACTGGCAGAAGGTGAGGAAGACTTTATTTATTTCGTAGCCGACTATTTCAAGATCGACCAGCAGAAACTTGAAAAGATCGACGGACTGGTGGAAAAATACGGCCAGTACGGCAAGCCTGAAGATGTCGAAAAAGATCTGAAGAAAGTATTCCCAAGCATATAATGGCTCTTTTATTAAAACTTCTGGTAGTGCTGGTTTTGATTCCGTTCGCGCTGATCGCCATCACTTTCCTGAAAAAACCTTACACTGAAAAAACTCCCGGAAAAGTAGACCATTTGGGCCTGCTGACTGACTGGCTGTTCAGATTTTTCAGGTAGCGTGAAAAATTATCATAGATCTTTCCTGGAGGGAAAATGAGATACCTGCTGTACTTTTTAATCATGATTTTGATAGCACCTTGCGCTGCGAAATCGAAGCGCCATAAAGTCGCGCCTGCGCCTAAAGTCCCGCTTCCATATGAAACCAAGGAAGACGGCCTGAAAATCTGCAAAGGGGATCCGGCCAACTATCGGCAGGCTAAACTCAATGGCTGCAGAATCGTCAATCTGCCTTCTGAGAAAACCTTTTTCGTATACTGGCTGCCCCCGGATTTCAAGAATCTTCCGGACAGATTGATGATGGTGGCATTGCATGGGGCGAACGGCAGCGCTTATAAGACCATCCTGGATCTGCTTGATACTGCCAGGCTGGAGAATTTCGCTCTGATTTCCCTTCAGTGGGGATGGCCGAAATCCTCTCTGACCAAGACCAGTAAAAAGAGTAAAAAAAGCAGCACAGAACGCCTTTTCTCCGATATCCGGCAATCCGAAAAGCAGAACACCGATCCCGAAGCTGATCTGGTGAATGAAAGCCACGACAGTCTGGATTACTTCGATTATCTTGGTTATGAAACAGTCTACAAAGCGGCAGAACATGCTCTCTCTTATCTGATGGAAAGTGAGTATGGGGATCTGAAAAGCTCTGCTCTTTACTGCCCGGGACGCGCAGCCACCATCTGCCCTGCGCTGGCCCTGCTCGACACGAAAAAGCAGACCGGGCTATACAAGCTTTTCATCTCAGCTTACGGTTATGAGGAAGGAACAGTGATGCCTGAATTGAACAACCCCCTGCATGGCGACCTGCCGCTTTCCCTGAAGAATTTTTATCTTTTCGCAGGCGTCAGGGATTCCACTGCAGTGGACAACCTGCATCAGGCCAAGCGGAAAATCATGGAACTGGGCGGCAGGATCGACGCTGTGCGGCTCGCTCCGGAACGCTATAACGGATTTGAGGCCGACCCGAAATACCAGCGGGAAGCAATATTTTTCTGGAAAAGGAATGTGAAATAATGGTGGTAACGAAACTCTGATACTCCTTGTTTCCTGCAAGAAGTTGGTAAGTTAGTATGTTGGTAAGTTTTTAAGTGGGATCATATTCATTCTGTTTTTATTGCGGTAAATACTGGATTGAACCGTTGACGCGGTTGTAACGGCCGCCTCTGGCATAAAAATATGTGTTCTTGATAATCAGCGAAAAATTATAGATCCGCCCGCTCTGGACAGTCCCGTTGATCATGGAATTGAGAGAATTGAGCAAGGGCTGAGTCAGATTCAGATTCAGTTTGTGCTCTGAGATGGTAAAGATTTTTTCGTACAGATTGTCATAATTAACGGCTCCCACTGTCCCGTTCTGGTTGATAGAGACATAGACCTTAGCATCATTCGGAATACTGAACATCCCTGTCTGCACGTTGTAATTCAGGCTCGAAAGCTCAACTGTGGCTCTGCTGACCGAGCCTGTGATTACATACTGGATCGCTGTGGAAAAGCTCTTCGTGTTGCCTGAAGTGTCAAATGTGGTTGAGAAAAGCTGTGTGACTGAGCTTGAATATTGTGGAATCTCAAAAGCAGGGATGCTGTCAATAGCTGAGGCATCGCCGGCAGGGGTGCTCATTGTGACTGCAGTGCCGTTGATGTCCGTGACTGCAACGCTCGGATACGGATCCTGAAAGATGTATGCTCCCGTAACAACCGTGTCTGCTGTAATTGTGCCTGAGATAGATTGAGGGGTAGTAAAATAACCGACATTTTTAAAAGTGATCAGATACTCTGTCCCTTTGGCCAGGTTTTCAACTGATCCGCTGGAAAGCCAGGTGCCTCCTCCATTGATGCTCCACCTGCCGCCGGCCAGGATGGCGTCTTCAGGGCTGAGATTGACTGTCAGGCTGCGTTTTTTTTCAAACACTGACACCGATAATTCGGCGGTTTCAGTGATCCCGCCTTTTGTATAACTGCACAGCAGGATTGCAGAACCGGCTGTCGAAGGAGCAAGATAATTTCTTCCATTTATAGCACCGCTTCCGCTCTTCACTGTCCAGCTCGAACCAAAGGCAGGATTCTGAGATTCATCAGTATAATGCGCGGTTACGGAAAGATTCTGAAGGTCAAGCACATCATCAGTCCCGACGCTGATCGAATCAGGCGAGACAGCAATCCAGTCCAGGATCTTTAATTCCCAGGCCAGGTCAGGGCCGTATTTCAGATCAGCCTGATCATTCATGTAAAACCAGTAACCATGCCAAGGGTCCAGGGAGAAAAGCGTGGAAAATGAGATCGCCTGATTGTTCATGAAAGTATGGAATCCATCTCCTGCGCCCAGGTCTGTCCTGTAAAATCCCATGATGTATTTAACAGTCCCGTTCGCTGCAGTCTGGTTGAAGACGGAATCAATCACAGTTCCGGTTTCCTCCTGCGTGAGCGGCAGCCTGCTGTCGGACTGGAGCCAGTAACCTGCCAGATTCCAGCCAGGGGATAAAATGATTTCCGTGGAATTAGAAATTGCTAAGCCTGTAATTTCCAGGGTTCCGCAGGCAGTCTGATAGACCCAGTAGCCATGAAATGCATCCATCACAGTAAGTGTGGAAAAATCCCGCAACCCGTCAATGTTCATGTAGGTTCTGAACCCTTCTACCCCTGAGTCCGAAGGACTCCTGAAAAAACCCATTACATATTTCATGGCTGGGACACCGGCAAAGATCACTTCAATTGACGGACTGGATGGTTCAAGGCCCAGGCTGATCAGATTCCAGCCTGTCTGTAAGGGGATGGTGCCGGTAAGTGCTGAAACTGCCAGGGAATTCCAGAGCAGGGTGGAAAAGAGAAATACGCTGAACAGCCGGTGCAATTTCATATCCTGGATGGTAGCGGAAACACAGTGGATTTTCAACTGTTCACCCCTATTTGATTACGCCGGATATTCATGCGATAACATATAAAAGCCTGCATTGGAGGCGCCATGAAGGGTGCGGTTTTATTTTTTTGGTTAATTGTCTCTATTCTCCAGTCTTCCGCCGACCCTCCGGGCCGGCCCTTTTTCTCTGACATTAAAAATTACCGCTACACAAAGCCGGTGCAGGATGATAACGGAGCGCTGGACATCCGTAACAAAATGGATCTCACTGAAAGCCTGATTCAGATCTCTGCGCATCTCTTACTGCTGGAGCAGAAAATACCGGCAGAGACAGCCAGGGTTCAGGCAGGATACTCCCTGACAGCTGCAGAGATTGACAGGGAAACCGACAATCTCGCCTCCCGGATCATCGACAGGATGATCAAGGGCGATTATTCCCCATATAATGAAATTAAAACCCGTTTCATGGAAAAGGACGTCAATCTCCGCTTCGGATATGGTACCCTGCTGTTGAAAATGAAGAATGAATTTCTGGCTGTTTTTCCGAATTATCCGGAACTCAGGCCGGAACTCTATCAGATCAATTACATGCTCGAAGGTTCAGGCCAGAATTTCAATTTTCCGCTGATCGACTCAGACACAAAATCAGTCGTGAATCAACTGGAGTGGTGGGTTTACCGCCATCTTAAATGCACTGAGAATCAATTCAATATAGACAAAAACCGCGACTTGTTCAACCTGCGCCGCTGGTATAAAACCCAAGCGCTGGAACTGACCGCATATCTAAAAAAAGTCTAGGCATCTGATTCTGCAGATGGAAGCTCCTCTAAGTTCAAACTTAACATGTACTTCATCTGAAAAACAGATCAAAGCGGCAGTTTTTCGCATCCTCCCATGAACCTGAACTTCAAACCTGAAATTCTAAATCAATTAGTTATCAGCTGGATTTTTTCTAAGCTTGCTGTGATGCTGACCATATGAATAGTAAATCAACAGCCCTATCACCAGCCAGATTATGAATCTCTTCCAAGTAATCCAGGGTAGCCCGAACATGAGATAGACGCAGAACAGAATGCCCAGAATCGGAAACAAAAGTCCGCCTGGAGCCTTGAAGGGCCTGTGCCGATCCGGATCCTTGATCCTCAGGATCATCACACCTGCACAAACCAGAATAAAGGCAAAAAGTGTGCCGATATTGCATAGATCTGCCATTTCATCAATATTGCAGAACGCCGAAAGAATGGCGACAACCACTCCGGTAATGATTGTGGCAACATGCGGGGTCTGAAATTTCTTGTGTACACGGCCAAAAAATTCAGGCAGTAGGCCGTCGCGACTCATGGAAAAGAAGATACGCGGCTGGCCCATCTGAAAGACGAGCAGTACCGCAGTCTGAGCCACAATCGCGCCCAGTGAAACCAAGGCTATCAGCTTGTAACTCACATGATTATATTCAAGTCCTGCTACCAGAGGTTCGGCGATTTTGTTGCGCAGTTCGGCAAAAGGCACCATGCCGGTCAGGGCCATGGTGACCAGGATATAGACAATAGTACAGACCACCAGAGAGCCGATGATACCGATCGGCATATCTTTGGCCGGATCCTTGCATTCTTCCGCAACAGTTGACACAGCGTCAAACCCGATATAGGCAAAGAAGATTGTCGCCGCACCGACCTGAATGCCGGTAAAGCCACCTGGAGCGAACGGCTGCCAGTTTTCAATCTTGAAGTAATAAATACCGATACCTACAAAGAGCGCAAGAACCGCAAGCTTGATCAGCACCATGAAATCGTTAAAGCGAGTGCTTTCCTTAATCCCGCGCACCAGGATAATGGTCAGAAGCACTATGATGCCAACTGCCGCCAGATTGAAAATGATCGGAATCCCGCCGATGTGAGGTACCGTATTGATATCTAACCCTTTCTGCATGAAAGTCCTGTAATCTATCCTGAGCCAGATCGGAATCTCCATGCCGAAGATGCTCTTGATGAAATCGTTGAAATATCCTGCCCAGCTTATGGCGACAGCCACATTGCCTATCGCGTATTCGATGATCAGGTCCCAGCCGATGATCCAGGCTACCAGTTCTCCCATTGTGGCATAGGAATATGTGTATGCGCTTCCTGAAACAGGTACCATCGAGGCAAATTCTGCGTAGCAGAATGCCGTAAAGCCACAGGCAATTGCAGTGATGATAAATGAAATAATCAATGCAGGTCCGGCACCAGTCACGGATCCATCGGCGGATCCGACTGCTGCGCGGCCCACCATCGTGAATATTCCTGCTCCGATAATGGCACCAATTCCAATCATTGTGACATCCATCGGACCCAGAACCTTCTTCAGAATCTGCCCTTTTTCCCGGGTATCGCTGACCAGCTGATCAACACTCTTAGTGCGGAAAATCGCCTGCACCTGCCCTCCTCAATTTCTGTATTTTTATAATTTGTAATAATGTATCAGATATTTATAAAAAATCCAGTGCAAAATTGTCAGACTGAAGCAGACTTATGGAGCAGGTTCTGAGACCATTTTTTCGGCCTCTGCCATCACTTCCCGTGGAATCAGCCTCACTGCAAAATAAAGAAGCAGCGGGACTATGATCAGATCATCAAGCTGTCCAAGCACAGGTATGAAATCCGGTATCAGGTCGATCGGGGAGAGAGCGTAACCGATTGCGGTCAGCGCCAGCATCCTGGCATACCATGGAGTCCTCGGATCGCGGGCAGCGACGGAAATGACCCTGATCCGTGTCTTCAACTGAGCGGACTTTTCTCTGATCCAGGATCTGAAACCCATTAAATCACTTCACTTTTTTGTCACAAGCACGTGGATCGTGAAAGTGGCCAGCCCCAGCAGCAGGGGAAACAGGTAATAGATCCCCCTGAAAGCGAGTAAAGAACCCAGAATCGCCGATTGCGACAAATGCGGGGAAAGGAAATAAACCATGCACAGTTCGAACACTCCCAGACCCCCGGGAACAGTGCTGATGATTCCGGAGAGGAAGGAAAGCAGGAAAACACTGAAGTACTGAAAAAATGAGGGATTGAATCTGGCGGGCAGCAAGCAGTAGAGGACCGAACCGATCAGCAGTAGATCAAGCGCACCCAGCAGGAACTGCCCGAGAGTCACTGCCGGTGAAGGCAGTCTGAATTCAGCAGTCTTGATGATTAAAGGCTTCTTATAGAATATTGTTGCCAGAACATACAGGCAGATCATCAGCAAAAATACGAAACCAGCGACCTGGACATTGGATTTCGGGATCTGCAGCCTGCCGGCTATATAACCTCCGTTTAACAAAAATCCGATCCCGTTCATCAGGATCAAGCCCAATAATAATGTGATACCGTTGAAAACCACTATTTTCAGGCAGTCAAGATAAGTCAGCTGCGCATCACGATACAGGAAGCGGCGCAGGGTTGAGCCTGTGATCAACGAATAACCGGCTGTGTTCACCACCGAAAAACTTACGAAAGTCCCGAAAACCAGGCTGCGGGTCCCTACCTTGTGCTGAAAATTCCTGATCGCCAGGAAATCATAAACGATAAATTCCATGAAGTTGGCGAATGTTAAAATAACTGCCAGCAGAATATTTTCAAGCGGGAGATTGCCGATCTCCCGCATGATGTCACGGTAACGGAAATGTCCCAGAGACCGCACCAGTAGAAAAATGCAGAAACAGAAAAGAGCGGTACCGAATACGAACTGGAATTTATCTAGGAAACTGACTTTCTTAGCCACAAAAGATATTGTACATTATTTTGTGCAGATCTTCACTGCCGGAAGCTCACTCCTGAATTCCAGCCAGAACTCCCAGCTGTGATCAGAAAGCTTGCTGGCCTGCCTGAGAAAAATCTCGCTGACCTGCTTCGAATCTGAAAGATCAGTATAAAAACCGCTCACGCTCTTGATCGTTGATGAGCAGGCTATGGCATCCAGCTGATATCTTCCGGATTTATCTTTCTTCAGGGATTTGATATAGGCATGATGCTTCTTCAGAACTCCCTGCAGAAGTTCATCCAGAGTTGAAAAAGTTTTCCCCCGTATGACTCCGATTTCGACCGTCTGGGTGGATTTTCTGACTTTCTGATTTACCTGAGGCTGCGAATTGCCGGTATCAGCCGGTTTCTGTGAGGTAAATCCCAAAAGAGCCGGAACTGCGAAAAATATCAGAACCCACATTTTAAAATTCATATTGTCTCCTCGTTTCAGTCCGATTTTTTAACTCTCTTAATAGTTATCGTAAAATATCAAAACAAGTTCAGGTCTGCGGTCCATTTTTTGTCTTGACAGATGAAATGTCTTGGCATAAATTATGCAGAATTGATCAATTTAAGCTTTTTGAAAGCTGGTGTGGAAAAACATGTTGAAACAAAATCCGATACTAGCGAATCTGATACTGGCAAGTGTATTTCTGTTCTTCTCACTTAGTCTGCTGATATTTTAAGGTTTTCTTCAAAATCTCTCGATCATGCGCTTCAGTCCCTCGCTGAGGGAGACTTCTGTTTTAAATGAAAGCGCGGCTGCGGCTTTTTCCACTCTGGCGAGAGAATGCCTGATATCTCCAGGGCGCGGGCGCTCATGCTTGATTTCCGACTTACTGCCTGTCAGCGAAAGAATCGTCTGAGCGAGTGTATTGATCGAGACAGCTGTGCCGCTGCCTACATTGAAAATCCCTCCGTCAGCTTCCTTTTTCAAAGCCGTGATATTCGCCCGCAATATGTCTTTCAGATAGATGAAATCTCTGGTCTGTTCTCCATCCCCGAAAATCCGCAGCTGTTCTCCGACCTTGGCTGCAGTAATGAATCTGGGGATCACTGCCGCATAGTCGGACTTGGGGTCCTGGCCCGGACCAAAGACATTGAAGTATCTCAGGCAGACAGTAGGCAGTTTAAATAATTCATGATAGAGCTGACAGTACTTCTCGGAGGCCAGCTTCTGAAGCGCATATGGCGACAGCGGCCTGTCCGGAGCCGTTTCGCTCAGGTTTTCGCCGTCTCCGTAGATTGCGCAGGAGGAGGAAAACACGACTTTCTTCACCTTGTTCCTCCGCGAAGCTTCAAGCACATTGAGGGTTCCTCCGAGATTCACGGCCTGAGTGAGCACAGGATCCTCGATGCTCATCTGCACGGACGGCAGGGCCGCCAGATGGAAGACTGCCTCAGCGCCGTAAAACACCCGGCCCAGCTTTTCAAACTCCCGGATGTCAAGGCGCTCCATGTCATACTGCCCGGTGATCTCGAAAAGATTGTCGATTCTGCCTGTGCTCAGATTGTCCACGACCACGATTTTGCTGTCAGGTTCCTGCTTTTTCAGGAATTTTACCAGTGCGGACCCGATGAATCCGGCCCCGCCTGTCACCACAAATTTTTTCATAGGATTGCTCCAGTTATCATGACTTTCACCTCTTCAATATTTTGGTAGCTATCACAAGGTTACTACTCCTGGCTTATCACTCTTACTTCTGTGGTCAACGTCGTATCATACTCAGAGTATGTTGCAGTAAGTTCAGCTGTATCGGCTACAGCAGGCGCAGTATAGACATTCCCATTTAAAGTCCCTCCGCCTGTGGTCAGAGACCAGGTGATGTCGTGCGCTTCATTTGTGCCGCCGTTGTATAGAACCTCTGCAGTACAAGGCAGCTGGTATTCACTTTCCAGAGGTACGAGGATTTCAGTGGAATCAAGGTAGAGATTCACCGGGAAGGCCGGAGATTCAAGCTCAGAATACCAGACATCATTTCTCGGAATGCCATCGTTTCCTGCAATGATCCACATCTTGTTATTGAAATAAAGCAGCTGATGTGAGCATCTGGCTGACATGCCTGAGAATTCAGATGCCCTGATCCAGTTCAAGCCATTTTCAGATTCCCAGATGTCGCTCAGCATCGTGTGATCAGGCCTGATGCCACCGACAATCCAGAGCTTCCTGTTAAAGCTGGCCAGAGAGTATGCGCTTCTTGCGCCAATACTGGCTGAACTTACAGCTTCCAACCAGTTGATGCCATCAATTGAACTCCAGACGTCATCTGCGCTGGAATTGAGGCTCAGCATGCCTCCGATCAGCCAGGCACGGTTGGCAAAGACTGTGCCGGAGAGTGAAGCGCGGGCCGCAAAAGCTGCACTGCCTGCTGCCTGGGTCCAATTAGTCCCGTCAGTTGTATACCAGACATCATTCTTGAATGATCCGGTGTAGTCGTAGCCCGCAGTCACCCACATTTTGCCGTTGAAGATGAAACCGGCCTGGCCGTATCTTGAAGTGAATCCGGCGTTTGCTATAGCCTGAGTCCAGGTTATGCCGTCAGCTGAACACCAGACATCATTCTTCAAGCCTGTACTGGAAAAACCTGCGATCACCCAGAGCATGCCGTTGTATGAGAGGCAGCTGTGTCCGTATCTCGGAGTAAAGCCTGCAGATTCAGTAGCCTGGTTCCAGCTGATGCCGTCAACAGAATGCCAGACGTCCGAGTAATAAGCTGTGCCATTGAATCCTCCTGTGACCCAGAGTTCATTTATAAAGGCAGCTGCACCTGCACCATACCGTGGTGAGAATTCTGCATTGCCATTGATCTGGTGCCACAGTGCTCCATAAACAGGCAGGTAGTTGCCTGTTTCCTGGATATCGTTCTCCATTGTCGCTGCAATGCCGGCAGGTGTGACGTAGTTTGTAACATTTTTGAATGTAATCTCAAAAGTGGTGTCAGCAGCAACCTGTGGGGATTCTCCGCTGTTCTTCCAGGTGTTTCCGCCGTCAATGCTCCATCCCGCACCTGCAGTAATTGCAGCACTTGGTGTGATTGTTACTGACAGCAAATACTTATCCGGATCATCAAAATAGCACCAGGTATCATTCAGGTATGGTGTGGTCCCGGTCGATCCTGCGATTATCCACAAAGAGTTGTTGAATGCCGTCATGGTGTGGCAATACCTTGGAGAAAGACCTGTGGTAGGAGCCTGAATCCAGTTCACTCCATCCTTTGTGTACCAGACATCTGCTACTGTTGTTCCACCTGTGGTCTTCCCGCAGGAGAGCCATAATCTTCCGTCGTATGCTGTGCAGGTTCCAAATCTGACACTGAACGGATTCTGACTGCCGCTCACCTGGGTCCAATTCATTCCATCAGAGCTGTTCCAGGCGTCTTTCAAATAAGTGTTATTGGTTGTAGTATATCCGCCTACCACCCAGATTTTGTTGGCATACACTGCAGTGCCCATGCAATAGCGGCTAATGAATGGAGCATCGCACTCCTTGGTCCAGGTGACTCCGTTGACACTGCTCCAGATATCATTCTTGCTTGCACCACCTGTTATGCATCCGCCGATCAGCCACAGCTTACCTCCAAACGATTCCAGCCCTACTGCATTCCTTGCTCCGTATCCTCCGTCTGCAGTTACCTGTGTCCAGTTCTTGCCGTCAGCGCTCTGCCAGACATCAGCCTTGACCCCAGTGCTTACACCTCCACCTGCAATCCAGATCTTGCCATTATGCACAGTGCAACCAAAAGAATATCGAGCTGTAAAAGGTGCATCACATTCTTTGGTCCATGCAATGCCGTCACCGGTACTCCAGATATCGCGCCTGTATGTTCCATCATATCCGCCGATTACGAACAGCTTCCCGTTCAGTACCACGCTTCCGTGCCCGTAGCGTCCACCAAACCCTGCGGTCTGGCCCTGGGTCCAGGATACAGGTTGATATGTGCAAGTTACCGTCACATCTCCAGCTTCCATAGTTCCATAAGTAATTTCCGGCTGGCTGTATCCGACAATGTCTCTATATTCCACAATATAGCTGCTGCCTTCATTCAGACTGACGCTTGCTCCGCTGCTTCTCCATAGGTTTTCGCCGGACAGCTTCCAGCCTGCTCCTGAAGAAACTGCACCAGACGGCAGGATCGCTACTGTCAAGTTGTGGCTCAGGTTCTGATTGTATTCAATATAAGTCACATTTTCGGTAGTGCCGTTGATCGGCATCACGCCTTTCAGAACATTTGGAGTGCAATATCCTCCGGTCTGTCTGAATTCCAGCCTGTAGCCATCGCTTTCCTGCACTGATGCGCTTGTGCCGGAATTACGCCACCCGCTTTCACCCGTCAGCCTCCATCCTGCGCCTGAAGCCACCGCATCAGCAGGATTCAATTGCACTGTCAATTGTCCGAGCACAGGAGCTTCGTAATAACTCCAGGTGTCGTTTAGGTATGGAGTAGTACCGGTAGATCCGGCAATGATCCAGAGAGATCCGTTGAATGGTGTCATGGAATGGCAGTATCTTGGAGAAAGGCCTGTTGAATAAGCCTGGGTCCAGTTCACTCCATCTTTCGTGTACCAGATGTCTGCAACTGTCGTGTCTCCATAGGTCTTCCCGCAGGAGAGCCACAATCTTCCATTGTATGAGGAACAGGTCCCGTACCTGACACTGAAAGGATTCTGGCTGCTCACCTGAGTCCAGATCTTCCCGTCTGAACTGTTCCAGACGTCTTTCAAATAAGTGTTATTGGTTGTTGTATATCCGCCAACCACCCAGATTTTATTGGCATACACTTCTGTGCCATGGCAGAAACGACTTGTGAAAGGAGCGTCACATTCTTTGGTCCAGGTAATTCCATCTACACTGCTCCAGACATCATTTCTGCTAGCACCTCCGGTTATGCATCCGCCAATCAGCCAGAGTTTGCCGTCAAATGACACAAGCCCTGCAGCACTCCTGGCTGTGAATCCTCCGTCAGCAGTTACTTGAGTCCAGTTCTTGCCGTCAGCGCTCTGCCAGACATCTGACTTGAGGACGGTGTTAGCATTCCCGCCTGCAATCCAGATCTTACCTTCATGAACTGTGCAGCCGAATAGGTATCTGGAACTAAAAGGAGCATCGCATTCCTTGGTCCAGGTCAAACCATCGATTGTGCTCCAGACATCATGTCTGTACGTTCCGTCGTATCCGCCAATCACGAACATTTTCCCGTTCAGGACAATGTTCCCATGACCGTAGCGTCCGCCGAATCCTGCTGTCTGGCCCTGGGTCCACGGGACAGCCTGATAGATGCAGGGTACAGATATATCTCCAGCCTCCATGGTTCCATGCACGGATTCAGGCTGGCTATAGCCGATCACATCACGATATTCCACAGTACAGGTACTGCCTTCAATCAAGCTGACGCTTGAGCCGCTACCTCTCCACAGATTTTCTCCTGATAATCTCCATCCTGCTCCTGAAAAAACTGCACCAGACGGCAGGATCGTTACTGTCAGGTTATGGCTCAGGATCTGATTGTATTCAGCATACGTCACATTTTCGGCAGTGCCGTCAATCGGCATCACGCCTTTCAGAACATTTGGTGTGCAATACCCTCCGGTCTGTCTGAATTCCAGCTTGTAGCCATCTCCTTCCTGCACCTGTGCATTGGTTCCGGAATCGCGCCAACCAGTTTCTCCAACCAGCCTCCACCCTGCTCCGGATGACACTGCTTCTTCTGGGTTCAATTGCACTGTCAGTTGCCCGAAGACAGGCGCGTCATAATAATTCCAGGTGTCATTCAGGTAAGGAGCAGATCCGGTAGATCCGGCAATGATCCACAATGAGCCATTGAAAGCAGTCATAGAATGGCAATATCGAGAGGTGAGTCCAGTAGACACAGCCTGGGTCCAGCTGACCCCATCCTTTGTATACCATACATCGGCAACTGTTCCTCCACCTGTCGTTTTCCCGCAGGAGAGCCACAATCTGCCGTCATAAGCTGCGCAGGTCCCAAATCTTGCGCTGAACGGGCCCTGGTTAGTTACCTGGGTCCAGTTCTTTCCGTCTGCGCTGTTCCAGACATCCCGTA